>JBDTMQ010000275.1:0-13307 GCA_039934155.1 Acidobacteriota bacterium
GCCTGAAGGTTGAATCTTGCGAGCCTGAAGGCCCCGCACATCAGATACATGAACAGCAGAAATACGCCCAGCGCATATTCAGATGAATTTTCGTTGAAAGCTGCAGCCACTCCCCAGCTATAGATCAGCGCGATCGGAGCGATCCCGAAGGTCAGCACGTCGGCGAGCGAGTCGAACTGAACGCCGATCTCGGTCGCGGTCTTTGTCATTCGAGCAACCCGTCCGTCAAGAGTATCGAAAAGGATCGCAAGACCAATAGCGATCGCGGCGTAATTAAAATAGCTTGCGGCCGTTTCCGGGCTCACGACGACCTGCTGGAAACCCCTGATCGAATAAAGGACGGCGAGAAAACCCATTCCCACATTCGCTGCAGTGAATGCGGTCGGAATTACATAGAGGCCCTTTTTTAAACCGCGATGAACAGGTTGTTTCTCTTCGGTTTCCATTTATTATTTGATCCGCGCGATCACTGTTTCGCCGCCTTTGACGCGGTCGCCGATCGAAACCAGCACTTCCACCGTCGACGGCATCTTTACATCGGTTCGCGATCCGAACTTGATCAGTCCGAAGCGCTGGCCGAGGGCCAGTTCATCGCCCTGCCGGTTCCAACAGACAATGCGCCGAGCGAGTATACCCGCGACCTGAGTACATTTGACAGTCATCTCATTTCCGACAATGGTGAGAGAATTCCGTTCGTTTGTAAAGCTCGCCTGATCACTTGTGGCCGGCGCCTTTTTCCCCTTTATATATTCGACCACTGAGATCTTGCCCGCGATCGGCGAGCGATTTATATGTACATTGAGCGGTGAAAGAAAAACACTAATCGTCGTATTCTCGTCGGTTTTGTCGATCCTCGTAACCCGGCCGTCGGCCGCCGATACAACTATTTTGGGATCGTCAGGAACTTTGCGTTCAGGATCGCGAAAGAAAAAGGCCATAAAACCCGCCAGCAGGGCAAACAGGCCGGCAACGATCCAGATCTGTAAGAATGCTGCAAACAAGGCCAACAGGATCGGCACCAATACAAACGGAAAACCTTCTTTCGCCATAATAAAAATGTCGGACACCAGACGATAGACACCGGTGAGTATCCAGCATCCAAGCATCGAACATCCGACTGTGGCTATCTTACTTTATTGTCATCCTTTTGGAAAACGTAAAAAAGTCCGGCGGTTTATGATGGCCGCCGGACAAAGGAGGATTGTATGAAGAAACTGTTAGTTTCTAACGGGATTGTCTTTGGCGTAGCTGTACGCACACCAGGCGGAGATCAAATGAACGACCCATCCAAGAAGCCCAGCAGAACCGATCCAGGATACGCCGGTCAAAACAAGCCAAATTATTCCGATCAGGATGCGGCCGTTATAAATCTGGCCGACACCCGGAATAAGAAGACTTAGTATTCCTGCTACCATAGGCTCGCGCATTTTTTATTACCTCCGAATATATTTACGAGGAAAGAGGCCTATTGTTCCAAAAATCTTTGATCAGTGTCCAAAAAGCTCACCGATGCCTAGGTGAATAACAAAAAAGAGCGCGACGCCCGCGAAAACGGACAATGAAACCAGCGGACGGTTGCCGCCATGATGATTTACCTCGGGAATAAGGTCGCTCGCCGCAACATACAAGGTGACCCCGCTGGCAAGCGGTAAAGCGTAGGCGACGGTAAAGGCAAAGCTCGCGCCGATCACGTAAAAAACACCGATGCCTACGAGCGTTGTTAACCCGATCAGCGACGTCGCCGCCAGTACCTGCCTGCGGCCCTTACCCGCGGCGAGGATCATCGAGCCGATCGTGAAGCCCTCAGGAAACTTGTGCAAAAGAACGGCGAGGAACACAAGTACCCCGGCTCGGCCGTCGAGCTGCGAAGCGGCCGCGATCGCGATGCCATCAAAAAAAGTATGTACCAAAAATCCGCCGACACCCGAGTACGCCGACGGCATCCGCGTCAATATCGTCGCCCAGGTGAAAGTGAGGAGCGATCGTGTGTTCAAAGAATTGGGTCAACAAATAGCCCGCGAGCAGCAGCAGCATCGGCACATATAGATTTTCCGCCTGCTCCGGATAAGTTTTCTGCCACAAAAGGATCGTTCTGGGTACGATCTCAAAGAAAGTAACAGCCAGCATGAAGCCCGCACCGAGGGCAAGCAAATACTTCAAAATAGACCTGTAACTGGCGTGCACAGTAGCCGGAAAAAGCACTAATCCGCCTAAAATGTTAGCGAGCGCGGCAAAGAGTCCGAAGACGAGGAGCTGAAGGGCCAATGAATCCATATTTCCTGCTGTGTAAACACTTTACAACAAACAACGCCGGATTGAAAACGAAGGGAACCTCCGGTTTTAGTGAGAAAATATGCGTTGCTGCTTTTAAACACGTGATTAAGAAAAAGTGCGAAATATTCCCTTGACACAAAATGGGTCAGAGCGTAATATGCCTATTACTGCTGGCGATTCACCGAACGGGTCGGATCGGTCGCCGGTAGAAAATGAAGTAAGTGTTTAATAATTTAAGCACTTCCCACGGTTAAAAAGCCCAATTTTCAGTACACGCAGGAATTAAAGTTGATCTGGCGGGAAGCCGCGACGGAACAGAGCTTATTAGTTTGATCTCAAAAAGCCTCTGTATCGGCCGCGCGGCGGACCAGGACCTGAAGGGTCGAGGTGTGTCAGTTTGAAAATCGATCTTTGAATATGGATGAGCCCTCTGCCGCCGAACTTCATCAACCGGTTTTGCTCGAGGAAACACTTGGTTTCTTTACCGAAGATGACCGGCTGATCGTCGATGCTACCTTGGGCCTCGGCGGGCATAGCGAGGCGCTTCTGACCAAATCTCCCGAGATAAGAATTATCGGGATCGATCAGGACGAAGAGGCGATCGGGCTGGCGGGTTCGCGACTCGAACGATTTGGCAGCCGGGTCAGAATTGCTCACGCGAATTTTGGCGATATTAAGAAGGTCGTCGGCCCTGAGGCTGGAAAGGTCGACGGGGTTGTTGCCGACCTGGGCGTCTCTTCGCTGCAATTCGACAGCGAAACGCGTGGATTTAGTTTTCGGTACGATGCGCCGCTCGACATGCGAATGGACGCCCGATCCGAACGCCCTACCGCGGCGGACCTGCTGATGACATTAAGCCAGGTCGAGATAGCCAACATCATCTATTTATTCGGCGAGGAACGTCATTCGCGGCGGATCGCCCGATGGATAGTTGAGAAACGCGAAGCCGGCGAGCCCATAAGAACGACGCTCGAACTTGCGAGGCTGGTCGAAAGGGCCGTAAAGCGCTCGCCGAAAGATAAGATACACCCGGCGACACGAACATTTCAGGCCTTGCGAATCGCCGTAAACCGTGAGCTTGAGATACTTGAAAACTTTTTGTCGGATGCAGTGGAAATACTTGCAGTTGATGGACGGCTCATTATTATTACCTTCCACTCGCTCGAAGACCGGATCGTAAAACACGCCTTTCAAAGGCTGTCCGGCAAATGTGTTTGTCCGCCGCGGATCCCGGTCTGTATGTGCGGCGCCAGACAAAAAGTTGCCATCCTTACTAAGAAACCGATCATCCCGGCGACCGACGAGCTTGAGAAGAATTTTCGGTCGCGAAGCGCGAAACTTAGAGCTGTAAAAAAACTTCCCCCAAGCCCCAAAGCGGAGAATTGAAACTATGCGAAAACGCAATGCCCCACGCCCAAGAATGACTGCCGACTCGGCTGCCCGATCGACTGAGATCTCATGGCAGTACCTCGTTTTGCTGCTTATATGCGGCTCTGTATTTGCTGCCGGATTTTTCTTTGCGGCTCGTCAGCATTTTCTTTCGATGGACTATGGATTCAAGAATTCGAAGCTTAAAAAACAACTCGAGGATCTCGAAGCCGAACAGAGACGTTTGACCCTTGAGCGGGAAGTTTCGCTTTCGCCGACAGCGATCAGAAAGGCGACTCGTATGCTTGCCGGCTATAAGGATCAGGGCGACGAAATGCCGACCGCAGCGGTCGTGCAAACTGTGGCCAAAGGGCTGGCCCCTCAGGCCATACCGGTTTCCTTGAGATTGCCGATAAAGGCAACGGTCATGTCGAAAATATCGGCGGCGAAGATAAGCGAGCCGGAGGTAAAGGCGCGACAGGACAACTCTGAAAACCACGCTCGTAACGGCGCAACTCGCGAACGGTTGGCCCCGGAAAAAATGACGGCAGTAGCAAAACTTAGGTAACGGTAATGGCAGCACGAGTAAAGCGAACAAAAAAGAAGAACCTCAAACAAATCGCGTTCACGCGATTCATGTTGATCGTGGCGGTGTTCGTTATCTGGATCGGCGGGATCAGTGTCAGACTCGTGCATCTTCAGGTCAAGCAGCATGACGAGCTGAGCGACAGGGCAGCCCGGCAGCGTCAGGAAGTAAAGCGAAGCAAGCTGCTGCGCGGTTCTATATTCGACAGAAACGGCCGAACGATGGCGATGAGCGTCAACGTAAAAACCCTTTATGCCGATGCTACCGAGATCTCGGACGCGAAAGCGGCGGCAAAGTCGCTTGCAAAAGCGCTGGGTCAAAACGAGCAATCGCTTTTCAAGCTGCTGTCGTCGGCTAAAGAGGATGATAGACGTTTTGTCCCGATCGCAAAAGGCCTCGACGAGACCGAGGTCCAAAAGATCAATAAAGCTCTAGAGGACCAAAACATCAAAAAGGCCACATCGCCGAAATCCGAAGGTCTTTACTGGCGGGACGACCAAAAACGGAGCTATCCGAACGGTTCGCTGGCCGCTCATATAATCGGTTTTAGTAACGCCGACGGCATGGGCCAGGCGGGCATCGAACAGTCACAGAACGAGATCCTATACGGTGCGGTCATCAAGCGGACCTTTGAACGTGATCGGCTCGGCCGGGTTTACGATGAGGTCGTGTCTGAAAAAGAGCCGCCTAAGGATATTGTCCTCACGATCAGCAATCCGATCCAGTTCGCGACCGAACGCGCGCTTGAACGAGCGGTAAAGGCATCGAATGCCCGGTCGGGAATGGCCGTCGTTATAGCCAATAAGACTGGCGAGGTCCTGGCGATGGCAAACTACCCGACCTTCGACCCGAACAAGATCTCAAATGCCGATCCGGAACACTTTAAGAACGGCGTCATCCAGGATGTATATTCTCCGGGTTCCGTATTTAAGCTTGTGACATACGGGTCGGCTCTCGAACGAGACCTTATTACGCCGGAAGGCGAGGTCGATAGCGGGAACGGAACCATCGAGGTAGCTCGTCACCGGTTTCGAGATTCCCATTCGATCGGACGCGTAACTTATACAAAAGCACTCGCACATTCCAGTAACGTCTGTGCGATCAAGACCGGCATGAGGGTGGGCCGCGAAGGATTCTTCGATCTGGTCCAAAAGTTCGGTTTCGGGCGTCCGACTGGTATCGAACTTCCCGCCGAAACGGGCGGTCTGGTCAGGCCCCCCGCACGCTGGAACGGAGACTCGCTTGCGTCAATGTCGATCGGTTATGAAATAGGGGTATCAGCGTTGCAAATGGCAACTGCTTTTGCGACGATAGCAAACGACGGAGTCAAAATTCAGCCCCATATAATCAAAGAAATACGACAATCCGACGCCACGATAATTTCCTCCGCGGCACCCGAAAGTACAAGGGTCGTCAGCGATAAAACGGCTCGTGATCTAAGAAAAATGCTGCGTGAGGTCGTGTTGTCCGGGACGGGTCGCCGGGCAAAGTTGGACGGATATTCGTCGGCTGGAAAAACCGGTACGGCCTGGAAGTTCGACCCCGTTTTGAAACGAGTAAATCCGGGCAAATATACTTCATCTTTTGTGGGTTTTGCGCCGGTCGATGATCCCGAAGTTACAATAGCGGTCGTGATGGACGAGCCGAAAACCGGAGCCCGCGACGGCGGCGGCGTGGCCGCTCCGGTCTTTAGAGAGATCGCCGACCAGATCCTGCCCCAGCTTAACGTTCCGTACGACATGACAGTGACGGCCGAAAACGATTCGCCCGACATTATTGACATTCCTGAAAGCGTTGGCAACGGCGACGAACTTCCGGCAACCGGCGACGATAAGACCGATGAGGCGCCACCGGTCGCAGGCCCGACCAAGCTTGTTACATCAACGGCGCTTGTCAAACGCGCCGAAGAGGTGCAAACTCCAGCAGTGAAAACCTCGCCGACACCCTCAAGCACAACGGCGAAAAAGGCTGTCGAAAGTAAAAAGAAACGTATTGATCCGCCGGTGCCCAAGACACTTGGAAGCGTCGCGCCCAAAGCCAGGTCATCGACGACAAGGGTAAGACAGAAAACGTGAAGATCGGTAATGTGATCAAATTCATCAATGCAAGGGCATCGGATCTTGATCCCGCTTTGATCGAACGCAACATCGATTCATTTGTGATCGACTCGCGAGAGATCAAGGCGGGCGATCTCTTTTTTGCGCTGTCACAGCCCGAATATAAGAATAACGGATTCAACGGCGAGTTCGACGATGCCACGCGGTTCGTACGTCAGGCGTTCGAAAGCGGTGCGGCGTCCGCTGTTGTCCGGGAAGACCGGTTCGCCGAACATCGGGACGACCTTGCAGAATTTCAAAACCGGCTGCTGTTTGTCGACGACTCGATAAAGGCATTACAGAATCTGGCCCGCAGCGTTTACCAGCAATGGGCAAAACCCGTGGTCGCCGTCACCGGAAGCGCCGGAAAAACCACTGCCAAGGAATTGACCGCGCATGTGCTGTCAGCCAGCTGCTTTAAGGTCCTCAGAAACATCAAAAATTACAACAACGGACTGGGTCATCCGCTGACCATCCTGAACGTTGTGCGCGATCCGAATTATGACGCGGCCGTTCTCGAAATGGGAATGTCAACGCCGATGAATGAGATCAGACGGCTTTGCAGCATTACACCGCCGGACGTAGCTGTCGTACTCAATGTCCTGCCGGTCCATGTCGAACACCTCGGATCGATCGAGAATGTAGCAAAGGCAAAAGCGGAGCTCATCGAAGGGATGAAGCCGAACGGAACAGCCGTTTTGAACGCCGATGATCCGCGAGTACTGGCTATGGCCTCGATGGCCCGAGGGAACGTCATAACGTTTGGTATAGACAGCGCGGCTGATGTCACGGCTTCGGAGATCATCTTTAAGCGTTTTGGCGAGACTGAGTTCATGCTGACAACGCCCAGCGGTTCGGCGCCGGTTAGATTTGCGTTGAACGGCCGCCACAATTTATCGAATGCCCTGTCCGCGGCCGCCGTCGGACATATTTTTGGAATGACCGCAAACGATATTGCGGCTGCACTCGGCTCGGCGGCGGCACCTCAGCAGCGAGGTGAGGTGCTGCATTTTGCGCAAGGGTTTACCGTCATCAACGATTCATATAACTCAAATCCCGACGCTTTGCTTTCGATGGTTCATACCTTGATCGATGGTTCGCCCGAGGCGCGCCGTCGGATAGTAGTCGCCGGCGAAATGCTCGAACTCGGCGACGAAGCCGCTGCGATCCACCATAGGGCTGGCTCAGATATCGCGGCTCTTGACGTCCATCTTCTGATCGGGGTTCGCGGCATGGCCCAGGAAATGATCGCGGCGGCGGGCTCAGAGAAAGGTCGCTTTGCACCCGATTCGGATGCTGCCGGTGAGATGCTGGTTCCGATCCTTTCGGCGGGCGATGTTGTGTTGATAAAAGGTTCCCGGGGCGTGAGGACCGAAAAGGTACTGGATAAGATCCTGGCAAAATTCGAACTGGAGAAAGGTGCTAGCGGAACGGCGGGAAATTAATTGACCCGGCTTGCAAAAAGGGCGATACGATCGAGATGCTTTACTATTTTCTTTATCAACTGATCTATAGACAATACGGAGCCTCGAGCGAATCCTACTTTTTTAAGGGCCTTAACGTTTTTCAATACGTTACGTTCCGGACCGCATGGGCGACGATCACCGCCCTTCTGATCACGCTGTTTTTCGGTAAGTGGGTGATCAAAAAGTTAGAGGCTCTGAAATTTGGTCAGGAGATAAGAGAAGAGGGACCGGCCTCGCACCAGGCGAAAAAAGGCACGCCGACAATGGGCGGTATTCTGATCATCGGTTCGGTTTTCCTGTCAACGATCCTTTGGGCGCGATTTGATAATTTATTCCTTTGGCTGGCATTGGGCGCGACCGTATTGTTCGCCGCGGTCGGTTTTGCCGATGATTACATCAAGATCGTAAAGAAGCGAAGCCTGGGCCTGACCGGCCGACAAAAACTCGCCGGCCAGCTGCTAACGGCCGTCGCGGTCTGGAGCGTTCTTTATTTTTTCACGAATTACTCGTGGAATTTGAGTATCCCGTTTCTCAAAGCGACCGCCGAGACCGACCCGATGATCAGTATCAGCTATGTCGGTCCGATCGTTTATTTATTCTTTATCGTTTTTGTATTGTTGGGATCATCGAACGCCGTCAATTTGACTGATGGGCTCGACGGGCTCGCAACTAGCGTCACCTTTATCGCGATGGCGGCGCTTACGGCATTGACCTATGTCGCAAGCGACCGGCGTTGGGCAGAATACCTTGATATCACGCACAATCCCGCGTCGTCAGAGCTGACCGTTTTTTGCGGTGCGATGGTGGGAGCGAGTCTCGGATTTTTATGGTTCAATTCGCCGCCGGCCGAAGTGTTTATGGGCGATGTCGGATCGCTGGCGATAGGCGGGGCCTTGGGAACCGTGGCTATTTTGACCAAACAGGAATTTTTGCTGCCTTTCGTAGGCGGCGTCTTTATTCTCGAAGCGGTCTCAGTAATGCTCCAGGTCTCGATCTTTAAATTGACCAAACGGGCCGGGAATCCGGGCCGGCGAATATTCAAGATGACACCGCTTCATCACCATTTTGAAATGACGGGATGGAAAGAACCGAAGATCGTATTCCGGTTTGTGATCATAGCAGTACTTTTTGCACTTTTGAGTTTGTCGACCTTAAAGCTTCGTTAGGACCGAAACGGTTTTAGAGATCAGGGATGTTGATCGAAGGAAGAAAAGCATTGGTTTTGGGCGCGGGACGCTCGGGCATCGCATCGGCAGGATTTCTTGCCGCACGCGGTGCGACCGTTGCTCTGCATGACCGAAAGCCGATAGCAGAATGGCCGGATTCGGCCGCCGCCCTAAAGTCAACGCTCGGCGTCGGACTCTTGTCGGGCGACATTCCGTCCTGGCTGCTCGACCAGATCGATCTGGTCGTCATTTCGCCCGGTGTGCCGACAAATACGATCCCCGCCCGATATGTCGACCGAAAGGACGGTGAGGTCATCGGCGAGGTCGAACTCGCGTATCGTTTCATGCGTGGTCGAATAGTCGGGATCACCGGTTCCAACGGCAAGACGACAACAACATCGCTGGTCGGCGCCATATTAAAGGACGCCGGTTTCAAGACGTATGTCGGCGGGAATATCGGGAATCCACTATTGGATCTTGCTGAAAGCACGGATGACAATTCGTGGACGGTCGCCGAGCTTTCGAGCTATCAGCTCGAGACGATCAAAGATCTTCATTCTAACGTGGCGATATGCCTCAATGTCACGCCGAATCATCTCGACCGGTATGACTCGTTCCGAGATTATGCGTTGGCAAAACATCGTCTCTTTATGAATCAAACGGCGGACGACGTCGCGATCCTGAACGCTGACGACGACATAACCGCTGAATGGGCCGCGGGTCTTAAAGCCAATACTGTTTTGTTCAGTGTCCGACAGGAACTGGACGAGGGAATATTCCTTAGGGGAGACGAGATCGTTTGCCGCGCCAACGGCCGCGAAAAAGTGATGACAAGCCGCGACAAGATTTTATTGCGCGGCCTGCATAATGTTGAGAACGTGCTTGCCGCGGTCGCTGCGGGTCTGGCGTGCGGCGCTTCGCCCGACTCAATGCGAGAGACGATCGCATCTTTCCACGGAGTCGAACACCGTTTAGAGTTCGTTGCCGAGATCGCGGGCATAATTTTTTACAACGACTCGAAAGCCACTTCCGTCGATGCGGCGGTCAAAGCGCTCGAGGCAATGGCGGAGTTTTCCGGGAAAACGATCTTGATCCTTGGCGGCCGCGGGAAAAATGCACCATACGCGCCGCTTGCCTCGCTGCTCGAAAGCACTGTGAGGAAGGTGATCCTGATCGGTGAGGACGCCGTCAATATACGCGATCAGATCAAAGGCTGGGCCGAAACTGAAAACGCCGACTCGCTTGACGACGCGGTTGCAAAGGCGTTTGCCTCGGCAGAAACGGGTGACGCAGTTCTGCTCTCACCCGCGTGTGCGAGCTTTGACATGTTTCAAAGTTTTGTGGAAAGGGGAACTAGATTCAAAGAGAGTGTAGCCTCACTCGGACTCTCGGTCGCACAGAAAGTTTGACGGCAAAGACGAGTTTTAATGGGTAAGGGACGAATAGATTGGTTCTTGTTTGCGATCGCCGCCGGCCTTACGCTTTTCGGCTCGGCGATGGTCTATAGCGCCTCGGCGATGATCTCGATGCGAGAGACACAGTCGGCCACCCAATACTCGTATTTTTACAAGCAGTTCGGCTTTACGCTGCTCGGCCTCGTCGTAATGTTTGTCGCAAGCCGAATAGATTACAGGCGATTTCAGGACCCTAGAGTTATTTACGGAATCTTGGGAGTAACGCTGCTTGCGCTTCTCAGTGTTTTTGTCTTTCCCGAAATAAACGGTGCACGTCGGTGGATACGATTTGGGGGCCTTTCATTCCAGCCGTCTGAACTTGCAAAGATCGCACTGCCGCTTTTTCTCGCTTATTTTTACACCAAGAACGAGAATTCGATAGGCGAATTCAAAGCGACGGTCCTGCCATCGCTGTTAGTGCTTGGCTTGATAGCCGGGTTAATCTTCGTCGAACCCGATCTCGGCACAACGATCGTCCTGTGCGCTATTTTTGCCAGCGTATATTTCGCCGCCGGCGCCCGCATATTGCACCTTTTGCCTGTTGCGGGAATGTTGATAATGCTGGGTTTAGGCGCACTTATCTTCGCGCCTTGGCGGCTACGCCGCCTCGCTGCCTTTTTCGACCCGTGCGATCCGGAAAACGCGGCCGGCGCTGGCTACCAGGTCTGCCAATCTCTTTATGCGATCGGCTCTGGCGGGATCCTGGGCGAAGGGTTCGGCAAAGGCGAACAAAAATTGTTCTATCTCCCTTACCCGTATTCCGATTTTATCTTCTCGGTGGTTGGTGAAGAACTGGGCCTTATCGGCACACTGGCGGTCGTTATCGCATTCGGATTATTTTTATGGCGCGGAACACGGGCGGCCCTGATGGCCGAAGACCGGTTCGGGATGCTGCTCGGGTTTGGCATCGTTACCGGGATCGTTGTCCAGGCGCTTTTCAATATAAGTGTTGTTATCTCGATATTGCCGGCGAAAGGCATCCCGCTTCCATTTATTTCGTACGGAGGATCTTCGGTGATGATAACGCTCTTTGCGGTGGGAATATTACTGAATATTTCTCAGAATACCGGCAAGCAGCGGTCGGCGACGGCGGAAAAAGGCCGCGACACCGTATATCGTCGAAAGGGCAAAGCAGGGGTCAGATAGAGAGCTTTTGGATATGAGAGTACTGATCGCAGCCGGCGGAACCGGCGGACATATCTATCCCGGGATCGCGATCGCCAACGAGATACGGCGCCGCGACCCCGGATCCGAGATCCTGTTCGTTGGGACGAGCCGCGGGCTCGAGGTCAAGATCGTTCCCGCCGCCGGATATCAACTTGCGCTGATCCAAAGTTCGGGATTAAAAAGCGTCGGAGTCAGCGGAATGCTGAAAGGTCTTGTGATCCTTCCGAAAAGCTTTGTTGAGGCAAGGAAGGTGCTGCGTGATTTCAGACCCGATGCTGTAGTTGGGGCGGGCGGATATGTCTCGGGGCCGGCATTATTGATGGCCGCGGTGATGGGAATTCCGACGATCGTGATGGATTCGAATGCGCTGCCGGGATTTACCAATCGCCGTCTGGCCCGTTTCATCGACGTTGCTGCCCTTAGCTTTGAAGAAGCACTGCCGTATTTTGGATCGAAAGGCGTCATCACGGGCAACCCAGTGCGGTCCGAATTCTTTGACATCGATCGCAAAGAACGCAGTGAGAAGCAGAGCATTTTGATCTTCGGCGGTTCTCAGGGCTCGCGGGCGATCAACAACGCAATGACGGAGGCCCTGTCTCACCTCGATGATCTGAAGACACGCCTCTCGATCGTGCATCAAACTGGCCTGGCCGACCTTGAAACGGTCATGGCCGAGTACGAAAAAGCCGGATTTAAAGGGGCTGATATAAGAGAATTTATTTCCGACATCTATCGAGAATTCGCCAATGCAGATCTCGTGATCTGTCGCGCCGGCGCCACCACATGCGCCGAACTGGCCGCAGCAGGCAAGGCCTCGCTAATGGTGCCGCTACCGACGGCCGCTGATGATCATCAGCGTAAAAATGCGGAGGCATTCGCTTCGGTCGGAGCAGCCCGGATGATCCTGCAGAGCGATCTCAACGGAAAGACCCTTGCGGCCGCTATCCGCGAATTTATCGATTCACCTGAGTCAATAACTAAAATGGAGGAGGCTGCAAGAAAACTCGCACGCCGAGATGCTGCCGAGGCCACAGTCGATATAATTGAACGGCTTGCCAAGGTCAAGACAAAAAAAGCCAGGAAGTCGGTAGTTCGAAAGCAGCATGTTTAGACACGTCAAAAAAATCCATTTTGTAGGCGTGGGCGGCATCGGAATGAGCGGTATCGCTGAGGTCCTCTGCAGTCTTGGCTTTGTCGTGTCTGGGTCGGATATCAAGCGTTCGAAGAACACCGACCGGCTGGAAACGCTTTTTTGCGTAAAGATCTTTGAAGGCCACGAGGCATCGAATATCGGCGACGCGCAGGTTGTTGTTTATTCTTCTGCAGTACGCGGTGACAACCCTGAGGTGACTGCTGCAAAGGCAAAAGGAGTCCCTGTGATCCCGAGGGCCGAAATGCTGGCTGAGCTGATGCGGCTTAAACCATATGCAGTTGCCGTTTCGGGCACGCATGGAAAAACATCGACGACCTCGATGGTGGCAACGATATTAAAGCACGCCGGGGTCGAGCCGACGACCGTTGTGGGCGGTGTTGTCGACACGCTCGGGTCGAACGCAAGTCTCGGCAGTTCGGAATGGTTCGTTACGGAAGCCGACGAAAGCGACCGCTCGTTCCTGATGCTGTATCCGACCATCGCGGTCGTTACAAATATCGATAAGGAACATATGGAGTCGTACAAAGGCATGGACGACGTCGTTCAATGCTTTACCGATTTTGTCAATAAGGTGCCG
>JBDTMQ010000276.1:0-3646 GCA_039934155.1 Acidobacteriota bacterium
ATCTGGGTCGTGACCGAAGACGCTGTTCCGAGTACGGGGGCTGAGATCGGCGTCAAAGGCGTCATCGGGAACGGTGTTAACTGGAAAGGAAAGAACTACGGACTCGGAATGTACGAAAAGGACCGTCGTTTCGGAAAACGTTAACAAATCGTATAAGATGATCGACATGAGGCAGTATCCGGCTCTGGATGGCTGCCTTTTGGATATGGCAATCTTAAAAGGTTCTCTGGATGCGAGCTTTCAAGCGATCCATAAACGTTCGGTGGAAATTATCAGTTCCACGTCCGACGACGAACTTTATCGCAGCCCGCGTGTAACTACAGACATTTCGTCATTGCTCACTATCGGAGAGAACATTTTGCGGTCAGCAGCCGCGGTCGAACAAACTTTCGGCGGCATTACGGTCAAACTTTGGGACGATCCCTTTGAATGGACCCTGCCTGAACAATTGAACACCTCGAAATTGGTGATCGACTACCTTAACGAGGTAGATTTGACCCGTCAAAACGGCTTTAAGTTCATTTCCACCGACGCAGAGCTCCACAAATCAATTCCGGGACCGATCAGATTAATATCGATAATAGAACTTTTGAACACGGCTCTTGTTCGTGCCGCTTATTGGCAGGGTCGCGCGTCCGCGGTTCATCAAGTCCTCTGTGGCGGACGCGTTCACAGGCCATAGCCGTGATTTACTCAACGCCTTAATTTTTGCAATTGCGAACCTTTTCATGTAAGAATTCGTTAGAGTTGGCGACAAAAAGGTCATTTGTAGGAGTTGATCGATGCATTGTCCACGCTGCGGCCAGCAGCAGATCTCAGACCAAACCAAATTCTGTTCGAGATGCGGCTTTCAACTCGGGCTCGTTGTCCAATTGCTCGAGCACGGAGGCTTCCTTCCGCAGCTGAATGAGCTGTACAAGAACGACCAGGGCCTCTTCACCCGGAAAAACGGCGTAATTGCTTCGATCGTTTGGTTTATCGTTTTTGTAATGATGATGCCTGCCTTTTTTGGGATCGCCGATGTTGAAGAGGCCGCTGCTGCATCTGCCGTATTCGGCGTTTTTTCAACGATCATCCTGCTGATCATTTCACTGGCCTTTCTGCCTAGTTCGAAAAAGAGGCTGTCACTACCCGCCGAGCTAGATCCGGCGAACGCCCCCGGACTCTACGGCAACCCGGCAATGCATGAACTTCCACCTCAACAAAGTCAGCCGGTTTCAAACTATTCGCCGCCTGTAGGCGGCTGGCGAGCCGACACGTCAGATCTTGCACGTCCGGGCAGCGTTACCGAAGGAACGACCCGTCTTTTACATAAAGATGAGGAATGACCTTGAGATGAATATCCACTGCCCGATCTGTGGACAACAGCAAGTATCTAATCAAACCCGGTTTTGCTCACGATGTGGATTTCTGCTTACCGGCGTGCTCGATCTGGTAAACAGCGGCGGCGTACTCCCGAAGGAACCGGCGGACGATCAAGCAATGTCGCCGCGGAAGAAGGGGATAAAGCAGGGGCTGTTTATTTTTTTACTTGCATTCTTGATCGTGCCGATCCTCGCGATCTTGACAGTTGCGGCGCATGCCGAACCATTTGTCGTGATCATCGCAAGTGTCTTCTTGACGGTCGGCGGCCTATTACGAATGGCTTATGCGCTAATGTTTCAGTCAGATTCACGCGGCATGTTGGGCGATGCGGAAAATGCAAGCAAAAAGATTTCGGCATCGAGACAAGCTCCGGCTTTATCCGGTAGTGACTTGATCCCTAACGACATTTATTCGGCACCGTCCGCCGGCCGTTGGAATGAAACGGGCGAACCTTTGGAACCGCCCGGAACTGTCACCGAAAGCACGACCAAACTTTTAAAAAAGGAAACTCGCTAGTTAATATCCGACAGCCTCGCCGTCACTCCGCGAATCGATCGCGCCGAATCTGACTCCATCCTTTCCTACCATTATCCCTGTTGCCGAGGCAATATATGACGGACGTTCCGCAAAGATGTGACCGTACGATCTGAGCACCGCGAGTGTATCAGGCGATATCCCGTACGGTTCGAAAAGCACCTCATCCGGAAACCATTGTTGATGAATTCGCGGCGCGTCGATCGCCATCTGGATGTCCATATCGTGGTCAATGACGTTTATCACTGTTTGCAGCACCGCAGTTATTATTCTCGGCCCGCCTCTCGCCCCTAGAGCAAACCAAAGACTTCCGTCTTTTCGGAGCACGATGGTCGGGGTCATTGACGACAAAGGCCGTTTTCGAGGCTGAACCGCATTTCGTTCGCCCTGGATCAAACCGAATGAGTTCGCCTTTCCCGGTCGGGCGGCAAAGTCGTCCATTTCGTCGTTCAACAGTACGCCGGTTCCCTTTGCGGTGACCCGCGAACCGTAAAGATCGTTTATGGTGTAGGTGTTCGATACTACTGTTCCGTCTTTGTCGACTACCGTAAAATGCGTTGTCTCAGACCCTTCGGCCGACGGTATCGAACCGTGTCCGATGTCCTTGCTCGACGACGCTTTTTTTACGTCGATCGTCTCGCGTCGCTGTTCCGCGTAGGACTTATCGATCAGCTTCGAAACCGGCACTTCGGCAAAATCGGGATCGGCCATGAATTCGGCCCGGTCAGCGAAGGACCGCCGCATAGTTTCGGCTAACAGATGATATTTTGCGGCCGAATTGTACTGCATGGCCCGAAGATCATATGCCTCGAGCATATTCAGCACCTGAAGCATCACGATCCCACCGGAACTCGGCGGCGGCATCGTGATGATCTCGTTGCCTCGATAAGTTCCGTGCAGCGGTTCACGTTCTTTCGCAACATAGTTTTTAAGGTCATCGAGCGTGATCAAACCGTTGTTGGCCTTCATGTCCGCTGCGATGAGCTGAGCGGTTTTGCCCGTATAGAATTCTTTTGCGCCCCGTATCTGGATCCGGCCAAGCGTTTGGGCCAGGTCGGGCTGCTTAAAGAGATCCCCTTCCTTGTAGTAGTTGCCGTTATTTAGAAAGATGCGGTTACTCTCCGGGTACTTTGCGAGGTGTTCTTTATAAGCGATCAGAAGTTTAGCAAGTCGATTCGATAAAACATAACCGTTCTGAGCCAATTGCCGTGCCGGCTCGACCAGCTGGCGCCATGTTATCTTTCCCGAACCGTGTTTTCTGAATGCCAGTTCAAATCCGGCCAGGGTTCCCGGCACGCCCGAAGCCCGGTAACCGATGGTCGACGAACCTTCCCCCATTATCAAATTACCGTTCTTGTCAACGAATACATCCCGGGTTGCGGCCGCCGGAGCCATCTCGCGATAATCGACGGCGACAGCCTTGCCGTCACTTCGTCGTATCAGCATAAAACCGCCGCCGCCCAAATTCCCTGCCTCCGGGTATACGACGGCCAGGGCAAGGCCTACTGCGATCGCTGCGTCAACGGCATTACCGCCCTTTTTCAAGATATCGACACCTATACGGGATGCCAAAACATGCTGTGACGCGACCATCGCGTGCCGGCCTCGCGCGGGTCCTGGGTCGGAACAGTACGAATTAAAGGGAATGCCAGCGAGCAAAATTGCGATTACAGCGGCCGAAACGAACGATCTGAGAATTAACTGTCTGAGCATATCCGAACTTTAACACTTGTGGATTTTACAGACA
>JBDTMQ010000277.1:0-4968 GCA_039934155.1 Acidobacteriota bacterium
TGATGCGGTCGACGGACAACGCCGCACCTGCCGGAACCCGTGTTGCCTCGGCGGCTTTCATAACGAGCGAACGTCCGCGCCGCAGCTCTTCTTTCAAAAGATAGGGCGCGGTGCCCGGCTCATCACTTTTCAGGGAATTCGAACAGACTATCTCTGCGAGCCGGTCTGTTCGGTGCGCGGGCGTTTGCATTACCGGACGCATTTCGTACAGTCTTACCGCAGCGCCCATTTCAGCCGCCTGCCACGCCGCCTCAACACCAGCTAAACCGCCACCGATAATGTCGATCGTCTCGGTCATCTAGAGCGAGTTTAACACGTCACTACAACAACTGACGGCACGGCCCCTCGGAAATCAAAAAGTGACGTCTGGTGGATATTGTGGGACAGGCTCCGGCGGCGTTGGAAATGGCGGCTGGTGCGGCTCAGGCAACGGATCGGTGACCGGATACGGGTTCGGTTCCGGCGACGGCGTCGGATCGGTCGGGCCTGGAACTATCGGTTCGACCGGTTGACCCGGTTCTTGCTGAAATTCATTTGAAATATTCATATAAAGATCACCTTTAAATATTGATTTCGGATGCCCGGAATTTGCCTCGCGCCCATCGGTTGCGGGATAATTCCGGGCTTGTGTCTATAACCTATGCGAAATGTGTGCCGCAGGCCGCGTCCAGCCGATATTTGTGTAACCATTTCGCGTCCAAAAGCGTCAGGATATTAATTGTCACAAAAACCGGTCGAGCGGTGTTCCCAGTTTGTAACGATAACCAGGTTTTATCCGCGATCCTGCCCGAATGAAAATGTTGATGGCCCGTTTCGGCACCGCAGATCTCCTACTGACCGCGTCCGTTACGCGTTTCGTCACTGCAGGCTTGTATTTCCGGCCGCTCTGCCGCATTTTATGGTTCTGAAGCGTTGGCCGCTTTAACAGGAGGTTGATAACAATGGTCAAGGCCGCGAGCATTTTGTTCATTCTCGTTTTCAGTTTTTCAGCCGCTGCCCAGACGGGCGGTCGGCCGCGATCTGCCGCAACGCCTGTTCCGCCGTCGATCAAAAATGATACACAGCCGTCAAATGCGGGCCGCCAGCCGCCATCGCTGACAGACCCCGCTGTCAAGCCGCAGACCGGCAATGCACAAAAAGATATACCAAAGGGGAAAACAGACGACGATGTGATCTCGGTCGAGACCAATCTTGTCACGACGCCCGTCTCGGTGCTCGACCGCAGCGGCCGTTTTATCCCGGGACTCAGGAAAAAGGACTTTAAGTTGTTCGAGAATGGCGTGCCGCAAAAGATCACGTACTTTCAATCGGAAGAGCAGCCGTTTACCGTGATCCTGATGATCGATGTCAGCCCGTCGACCAAGTACCATATTGATGATATCCATTACGCCGCCCTTACATTCGTCAACCAACTGAGGCCGACCGACAAAGTGATGGTCGTAGCGTTCGATCAGCGCGTTCGCGTTCTCACGGAAGAGCCGACATCCGAAAAGCAAAAGCTATATGCTGCGATCTATAAAGCGAATTTTGGCAGCGGCACCAGTCTCTATGACGCGGTCGATGCGATAGCAAATCTCGATATTCTCCAGTTTCCGGGCCGAAAAGCCGTCGTGATCTTCACTGACGGTGTCGATACAACGTCGCGTCGGGCAAATTATCAAAGCACGATATCCACTGTCGAAGAGATCGATGCCCTCTTTTACCCGATCCGCTACGATACGCAGCAAAAGAACTCAGGTGGAGGCGCTCCGCTGGCTTCGTCGCTTCCTGGAATTCAGTTGCCCCCGGGCGTTGTGCTTCCGCCGGAAGTCCTGGCTCAGCTGCAGGCTAACGTCATACGGGCAGGACGCGGCCAGAGCGCCGTTGAGTATGAGCGCGGACGAACATATCTCGAGTCGCTTGCTACCAATACCGGCGGTCGAATGTTCGAGGCCGAGTCGCTCACTAATCTTGAAGCCTCGTTTTCCGGTGTTGCGGAAGAGCTCCGCCGGCAGTATTCGATCGGTTATTATCCTGACAGCGGTGCGCCGGGCGAACGCCGCAAGATAAAGATCGAGATACTGGCAAAACCCAATGTGATAGTTCGGGCAAAATCCAGTTATGTTATTAAGCAGCCCGCCCCGGCGGCGGCGGCTGTCTCAGGCAACTAAAAAACAACGAACATAAAAAGAGCACAGGCCCGATCTGGAGCCTGTGCTTTTTATATATGCTTATGCGTATATATTAGCTGTTCGTATTGGCGAGCTTTACCGCCACCCGCCGCTTTTCGCTGTATATTCGTGCCATTGCCAGGCAATTTTCAAAAACGCGTGAAGTGAAAACACCGGAATCCGGCGGATCGATCTCGGTCAATTCGCTGGCGCGCCCCGCTTTTATCATCCACCCTTCGAATGCGGCCGAATTCAGGTCATAGGTCGGCGACCAGTCATCGTCTGAGGGTGCCCAGCCGGCGGCGTCGACAATGCCCGACCTATCGAGCAGGTCGCCAACCTCGGTCTCGGTCAGCTCTGGTTCGGCTTCCCACGCCGTCATCTTTTTGAGTCTTTCTATTGCGGTTTCCATATGCGGCTATTCCTTATTCGCGATCAGCATCGCGAGCGCCGCCGGCCTGACGACCTTGGCTCCGTAAAGATGCAGCCCCTTAACGGCATCGCCAAATCGCTTTTCCGGTTTATAGGTCTGAACGTCAGCGATCTGTTCGACATAGGCGGTCGCGATCGAATGACCGGCGATTATCTTGTACTTTTCGCCAGTGCTATTCGGTACGTTGTTGGATTTCAGAATGCGGAAACCGGCCGCTTCACCGACCTCGCCATTCGATAGCGCCGAATCGCTGCGGACGGTGCCGGCTTTTACAAAACGCTCGTCCTTCAGCAGCAATCCGTGAAACCAGGCCGGCACCACGACAAAGCGTCCGTCTATCGGTGCATTCGCCTCGTCAAGCAGAACGCCGAGATCGACCAGATACTCATAGGCGTCATCCTTGGTCGGAAGCTCGGGCGTCGTCAGCGAGCCGAGCGTGTTGCCCGAGGTGACCGCCGCTGCCATTATTCCGGCAAGATACGAATCGGCCGCTTCACGCAGTGACCACGCCGAGCGCCGCATCGCCTCGTCCAAAATGTCGACGTTCTGCTGTGCGCGGTCGACGCTGTCAACGTAAAAGTTGAAATATTTCGCCTGGTCGATGAGCAGCGATTGTTCAGAATCGGTAAGTATCTCGGGATCGTCGATGTCCTCGTTCTTGACGTAGTCGCCGATCTGAACGTCGCCGATCGAGGCGATCTTGACCGTTCCGCCTGCCTCGCGGATCTCGCCTTCATAGCCTCGTGACGACACATTCGCCTGACCGTATACGAGGGCTTCGTCTAATGCCGTGAGCAGCCTTGCTGCCCAAACTGTGGGGATAAATGTAAGGGACATATATTTTTCGTGTTTACTCCGTTATCTGGTGCCGAACTTATCGCCCGGTATTCAGGATCTGACGAACCTCGTTCCAATCAAGTTTGGCGATCTCGTCGGGTTTCATTTGTTTCAATGCGTCGGCCGTCAAATACCGTCGCGGCATCGAACGGCCGGCGCCCGCGTCGATCGGATCCGGCGTTTGGGCCTGGCGGGTCCTTTCGACAAGCTCGGACCGCAGAGATCCCAGCGTCTCGGCGATCTCGGCGATCGCCGATCTTAATTCCTCGGTCTCGATCCGCGGCAATTCTGCCTCGGTACCACTTTCGGAAAGAATATCCGGCTCGGCAATTTCGCTTTGCCGGCCGTCTTCGTCTCCTGCGTCTGTAGGTTTTTCATCATTCATACAACGGCGAGACTAGCCGGAATGGCGCTTCGGGCGTGACGGTAAGTGTGGCGTTTGATCGTGATCGTTGAAAATGGAATGAATGGAAAGCGAAACCTAGCGCGGCTCGTCGAGCTCCTCGACCCATTTCTGGAACGAATCGGCATATACGAGCCAGCCAATACGCGAGCGTTTATTCCCCGCCGTTTCAAAAATTCCCTCTTCGCACATTCGGATCAGCGTCTGCCGCGACGGCGGCGGGACAATGATCAAATGTTTCTTAATCAGCCTTTCTATTTCGCTCAAACGCATTTTAGATCTCGTATGTATCTCTAACGTTTGTTTCATACCTTATCTCCTTATTTACTATGTGGGGGCACTTCCTGCTTTCCAAAGCGGTATTTCATCTCATTCTTCTAAACTCAATACAACCGCCACATTTCATATACTCTGATGCTTCCCATCGGGTTAACATGCAAATGGCCGGACGACCTGTAAGCGACGGAAACTAATAATTCTTGGCCGTCCATGTTCGTCCGACCGTTTTATATTACACAACGGATGTGCTGTTTGCAAGAGATCGTTTTATCTATGAAACAACTGAGAACCTTTCAGGCGATCGACATGGCCAAGGCGTTCGCGATCGTCAACGTATTTGAAACAGGCCGCCCATTCGGCGGCTTCGCGAGTCTGGCGGTGCTGAATGACGGTGCCGGCATCTCGTACGGGATCAGCCAGTTCACTCATCGTTCGGGCGCTCTCTTTGAGGTCGTCTCGAGATATATGGCAGGCGTCGACAGCCCGGAACAACGGGTGATCCACGAGTCGCTGCCGCTTCTTTCTTTTTCCGACGAACGATCGATACGGACAGCGGCCGCGGATCGCCGGTTGAAACAGGCCCTCGTCGCCGCCGCTTCAACGTCTGGTATGCGCCGGGCACAGATCGAGGTCGCCTTTTCTCGTTATCTGGCGCCGGCGATCGCGGCGTGCGCCGGTTCCGACTTTCACCTGCCGCTGTCGCTGGCGGTTATCTACGATTCGATCAATCACGGTTCGTACGAGAATATACGCGACCGTGTGTCGATCGCCGGCCTGACCGACGCCGATGCGGGCCGTTTCGAACGCGAATGGATCGCGAGCTATGTCACCACACGGCATTTATGGCTCGGCCGTGTCGCCCGTTT
>JBDTMQ010000278.1:0-14071 GCA_039934155.1 Acidobacteriota bacterium
ATTTACCTTCGTAAACCGCGGGCCGAGAACTGTCGCCCGACTGGGTCTTTTGCTGAGCAACGACGGGCAGGACCTTGTTGACCTCTTCGACCGAGACGACGCGTTCGGGCCGCGGGAAATGGGCGACATTCGTTTGGGGCATTTCGACCTCGACGTTGTAATGCGGTACCGGTGCGATCTCGCCGGTAAGTTTCTTTTTCGCCTTGATGGTCTTGATCTCTTCTTTCCTGGCGTCCTTAAGCTGTTTGCGAAGATCTTCGGCCTGACTGTCGGCAACACGCCGGAATTCGCCGGCAACATCGGCTGTCGACAACACTTTTTCGATCTCGTACTCGGTGCCGTCGGGCAGCGTGAGAAAAATCAGATCCACGCTCGGCGGTACGACGACCTTTACCTTTTTGCCGACATAGTTGACGAAAGGCTGCTCGCCAGGGATCTTGTAAACGGTACCCTGGAAAGTCACCGTCATCGCCGCATCAAGCACGACCTCGAATTCGTCTGAGAGCAGGGCCGATTCGATCACGGCCGGGTCGATCGTGCGGACCATGACAGGCCGCGAATGCCACCGGTCGATCGGGCGTTCGTTCGTCGATCGATGCCGCCGGCTGTCGAACTCGGCGCAGACGCGATCGGCGAAGCGATTGAGATTCTCGATCGTCACGAATTGGCCCTCGGATACTGCCAGGCCGACGAAGCGGTCCATTTTCTCGGCCCATTTGTGAGCGTTCTCGACCTTGCCTGACGCCTGTGAATTGCCCGGTGCATGCGTCATGTGACGATAGCCGCCGTCACCCTCGAGCACGCGATTGAGGATCTGTGCGGCGCGAATATGAAAACCTTTGAACTCGGAGCCGTTGTCGGTGTAAAGAATGTGCGGAATGCCTAGCTTTTGATACGCCTCGCACTCGAAACGGACCATCTCCTTCGAGGTGATGTGAGTCGTCGCGACATAACGAAGAAAGCGGCGGCGAGAGCAATCGTCGACCAGCATTATCTGCCACACGCGAAGCATCGAAGGATTGGTATTCGGGTGATTTTTATCAATACCCTCGATCCGCTGGATCCGGCGGGTTTTCTCGTCCTGCCAACGGACCTTGAGCGCGGTGACGTCGATCTGGAAGATCTCGCCCGGGTTGGCAGCTTCCCACCGGCGATAACCGCGCGTCGGGTTTCGACGAGCCTTGCGGCCGAGACCGTTCTCGGCCAGGATGCGGCGGAAATACTCGAGGCTCGGGAGATTGGCATCGGGTCGACGCAACCGAGTTGTCGCCAGTGCCTGATCGGGATCCAGTTTATCGATCACGACCAGCTGGGCCGCGTACCAAAGATCCGAGCCGTTCTCAAGCTTGAATGTCCGCCGGCCGCTGTCAGCACGTTTTTTCCGGTTCCTCAGGTCCTGAGTTACCTTGTAAATGTGCTGCCAATTAACACCGTGGAGTTCCGCCATGCGCACAGCCGTCGCCTTAGCGTCTTTACCGCTAAGGCCGCGCATGGAACTGCGGATCTCCTGAATCGCTATTTCGCCAAGAATTGTGTTCATCGATTTCACGATCAAACTCACATGCACGATGCCGGGCTGTTGAACATCGTGCGAAACGTTAGGCCGCCTTTCGGGCCGTCAAAGTTCTTAAAAATGCGACAAAGTCGGCGAGCTCTTCTTCGCTCAACAGATTGCTGGATTGCCGATTGTAACGGTTCTGCAGGATCTGACTCCATGCCACTTTGCTGTGGCTGGTTATCAAGCCGGTCTCAGCACCCAGGGCGTGTGCCTGAGCGAGAAGCGATGCGAAATTCGATTTTGCGGGTCCCGAAAACTGCGGTTCGGTGGGCTGGCGACTTAGGTGAAGCTTGATCAGGTCGATGCCGGCCGTGCGAAGCGTGTTGCGTATCGCCCGGGCGCTTGCGGTCTGATAGATCTGCTGGGGGCTCATCGGGTGTTCGTTGATCGTCTCGGACGTGTTGGCAACGCCGACAGCGCTTCGGGTACGTCCTTCGCCGTCGATGATCGTGCATTTCAACGAGAGGCTGTCGGCAAAATGGGTTTCAATCGGCTCGATCGTTATGCTGCGAAGATCGGTCAACAGATTGCACATAATGCACGTTGCCTCATAGGAAAGGAACGGCTTCGGATCGTTGGTGAAAAATGTTATGTCGTCCGGCGAAAGGCCATATAGCGATACGATCTCGTGATGCAGGTTGGCCTGTTCGCGGCTTAAAATCGTTTGTTCGTTCATTGCGTATTCTCCTCTGTCGTTTTTTGAAAAATTCGGTACCAGGGATTTTCGACGACTGATCGCGTGAGGCCGCCGATCTGTCGTGATTGAGGCCGGTATCGTGTTGGCAGGACGGCGCATGCCTCGATGGTCTGGATCTGTTCGAGCGCGTCCATCGTCCACCTGGGTTTCGCCGACGCGCCCAGGATCGAGTGGATCTCTCGGACGCAGAGCGGACCGTCGGCGGCAAAAATGATCGCCTCGATCGCGGACATGTACGCCCTGAAATCTCGCGTGTCGAAATACGTCTCGTCCCACGCGACGCCGTTAAATTCCTGTGCGATCCTGTTCCTCGTCGTCATAATCTTAGAAGTCGTCCTCGTCGTCGGTCATCTCGGCGATCGCACGGTCCATCAATGCAGTCTCGGGATCGGCGTCGGCTTTAGGTTCGGCAGTTTTGAGATCTCGCTGCCGCTTGGGATCGTCGAGACCGCGGCTGACGCCAAACGCCTCGGAAAGCTGAAAGTACAGGCCGGCGATCGTTTCGAGATCAGCCGAGCCGCGTGGTGGCTTTTCGGAATCGTCAAGCTCGACGGCTTCGCTGGTCAGCGTGATGAATGCTTTGACCAGCGCCATTAGTGCGAGCTGGTAGGGTGTGCCCTTTTCGGCCTCGTCGATATTGCGGCGGATCTCTTCGATCTCCCGTGCGCCCTGTTCGATCCGGTCTTTCTGGTTTGTGACTTTTTCCCTAAGCTTTTCGTTCTCTGTCTTTTCCGCGGTGCGTTCTTCGATCAGCTTTTCAACGAGATCCTTTACTAGTCGAGATTCTCCGAGGCTGACTCGTTCCTGGCCTCCGATCACAACGTCCTGGCCTTCGACAATGATGTCGCCGGCCTCAAGCATCTTCATCTGGCGATAAGACAGACCAGATCCCCGCATGAGGTCGAAGCCAGCTGGCCCGAGAGCGTCGTGGATGCCCTCAAGGTGGTTGAACCGCTTGTATTTCATTGGCGAGCGGTGCCAGTTATCCAGGAAGTCATCGAAGCGTTGATAGCCGAGAGCTGTGTACTTTCTCTCATCTCGAATGCGTTGAAGGCCAACGATAACGGCGGACTCGAGATTCCGGGAAATAATGTTAGCGGCGTTAATTTCGCCGAGGTGAAAGACAAGCTGTTCGATCTCTTCGCCGGTGTGATTTGCAATCACTGACTCGTGGATGGTTTCTTCGGCCTGTCGTTGAACTTTGGTTAATGCGTTATGCTCCATATCGTTTCAGAGTTCGCGCGCTGCGCGATGTGGTTTCTAATAAAATCAATAACTTAGGTCAGCAAAATTGCTTTAAAGTTCGCGCGCCGCGCGATGTAGTTTTGACCTAGTCAAAAATGTTGGGCCATTCGTATTTGACGAACCAGTCTTTATCGTTAAGCTCATCCGTCTCGTCGATAATGGCCCTGATGCGGCCGGCCCAAACCTTGACGAGCTCATTGAGGTCCCCGACGATCCGCTCTCGGATCGACTCGGGATAAAGTCCTAAAACAAAAGCTATCCGGATAAACTCCCGAGTCGGTTCGTCCAGGTCAGAAGCGTCTTGGACCAGCATCTTCAGTCGGTTGTAAAACTCCTGTCGGTTCATCTCTCCTCCTTCGAAATCGCCTGAAGACAGACGTCGGCATAACGCCCGGAAAGTCGCAATATCCGCTCGCCAATTACCCATTCGCCACGCTCGTTCTGTTTTGCATAGCCGCGAAGGCGAAACGTTTTCAGCGACCGCTCGACGGTGTCGCGGGGCAGCTGTGTGCGCTGGATGATCCGCTTGACCGGGACTGGCTCGAATGCCGTCCCTTCGAGGGCTTCGAGCACGACCAGGCCCTTGGTCAAAGCCTCGATCTCGTAATTTGAATCGGGTCGTTTAGTCCTCATCGTCGTAAAAGAGCAGATCGGCGAGGCACAACAACAAAGCTGCCGCCATGATCGCTATAAAAATGAAACAGATATTGGTGAACATAGGGTTGTTAAAAATGCCGGATGCGTAATTCACTCTTTTCGCCGCCGACGCATCCGGGCGTTCGTAGTCGGCGGAGAACTTATGCTGCCAACGGGCCGGGCGCGTCATCGTCGCCCCAAAACTCGATCTCGAGCTGCTCGGCAAATACGGGAAAGTTCCGTTTTGCGACACGATGGATCGTCGTCAGCTGTGTCAGCGGTGCCGACTTGGCGCGCTCGACCCACATCTTGAAATCGTCGAGGTCCGTGATGATCCAGTAACCGGCCGGCGCGTCCTTTCGGCTGCCGACGGGCAGGGCCCAGTTGCGGCGAAGATCTTCGACGACCGCATGAAACTTTCTCAGCTGATTGGCCTCGGTCATCGGCAGATAGCTAAAGAAATTTTTCAGAATGTGCTGACGCGGACAGGGATCGGCCGACGTGAATTTTGAGAGCAGACGAGCGACATCGAAGGTCTGCGTGTTGACCGATTGCTTGTTTTCGCGAAGGTGCTCGGCTGCCGTTCGGATCATTACCGCTGCCTCATTCGGCTCGGCGTGCGGTGCACCGACGCGAATGTTCGGGCAAACCTCAACGCCCGATCTAGGCGTCAGCCAAATGCCCAGATCAAAGCAGCGATCGCAGGCATACCGGCCGAATCTGGCGGTGTCAAAAAGAGGTTCATCAATGTACATGGGCACCTCGCAATCGGCTGAGCACGCGGGTAAACGCCCGCTGCTGCATCGACTCTTCCTCGATCTGGGCTTTGGCCAGCGGCATCTCGCGGCAGACCGGACAGAAGCTTTTGAACAGCCCGTCAAACCACATCTCGGAAAAATGCTCGTACTGATTAAAGGTCTCGAGCGTGATCCGGCGCTTGCACATATCGCACTCGTGAACTGTCGTGACCAGGACTACACTCATGATCCGGGCTCCTGCTGGCGGTCGAACTCGGCGCGATCGCAGAGATCGTCAAAGCGAGCGTAAATATCCGCAGACGCGTCGTGACGTCCGAGCAAATAGCCGATCGGATATCCGATACAAAGGCCGCCCGTCATCAGCAGGCCGAGGCCGATGAGAATGAAGTCAAAACTGATCATGCTGCCTCCTTGGCCTTGCGGGCATCGCGGGCATTCATGGCCTTGAGAGCCTCAATGATCGTGTTCGTTTCGGCAGTGGTCCTGGGGTGCGAAGAGCCTCGCAGCATTCGCCGGCAGAGATTTTGCAATCCCTCGGGCGAGATTCCGCGGCCGGCTGCCAGGTCGTGCATCAGCTTGGTGTGACCGTGCTGAGCGATCTGCTGAACTCCGGCCTGCTGCCGGTGATAATTCACCGTCCGACGTGGCGTCCTGGACGTTAGCAGCGGCTCGCCGCCGAGACGGTGAATCATCGCGTTCGCCTCGTCATAAGACAGAAGCGAAAGGCGTTCTACGCGGCCGCCGGTCACATCGGCCGCCAGCTCGCGGAGATCTTCCTGAGAGCAGCCAAGAGGCTTGGCCAGCCCGAATATTCGTTTGATCTGTGCGTGTGTTTTGGGTTGAAATTTTGGCATTGCTAGATTGACTCCTCTGTCGATTCGGACATTGTCGTCTCCACGGCCTCGATCGCTGCTGCAAAGGCGTCGCGTGCCTCGACGAGCTCGCGAAGCGTGTCGTTGGTGCAGCCCTCTAAATTGAATCGGTTGATAGCTTCGGTTGCCTGCGTGAGGAGGTCAGAGATCGTTTTAGCTTTTGACTCGCTGCCGGCGATCGGCTGCGTATGGATCTGCAACAGGTTCCGGTAATGGGCGTTGATGAAATTGATGATCAGGCCGGCACCTTTTGGGTTGACCAGGAAAACGGCGTCGATCAGATCGCAGACGCGATCGAGGATCGAACGTTGGCCGCTTGCTGTCGGAGCGTCGTCCGACTCGGGCTCACGCCGCCATTTGCGAACGTAATCGGCACAAACGTTGAGCATTTGTGCGATCCGGCCGCTGGCCGATCGGGGTATGGCGAGTTCTAATACTTCCCAGCTTTCCATCGCGATATAGGTCCTGTCTTGTTTCGGGTGAGAATCGCCCTAGGCGATCCTGGGCAAAAAAATTTAGGCTACCGAGAATGAACTCGGCGCCTAAAAGAAAACTACGCTGCCTGACGCATGCGCTCGCGGACCGGCTGACGATCTACAGGACGCAAAAAGGTGATCCCATACGTCTCTTTCAACCAAGTCGCGTAAACCGGGTACCAGCGACGGCCGGCGAGCAGGTCGTGCAGCATGACATCGGCGGATGCCTCGGTGACCGAGAACTGTTTTGCGAGTTCTCTGGCCACGTCGATAAGCTTGAGGCCACGGTCCTGGAAGAAGCGCTTAATCTGAATTTCGGACATCTCCGCGTATTCGATCGACATAAAGGTGACCAACTT
Source organism: Acidobacteriota bacterium (assembly GCA_039934155.1). Lineage (GTDB taxonomy): Bacteria > Acidobacteriota > Blastocatellia > Pyrinomonadales > Pyrinomonadaceae > OLB17. Next base: position 6,602 of record JBDTMQ010000278.1, read on the forward strand.
CATTTTTCGTTTCTCCTATGCAGCTTGTTTAACCGCTTCGCGGACCGTCTGACGGCTCCGCGGACGTTCGATCTTGATCCCGTATTTTTCTTCGACGAGAGCTGCGAGCTTCGGATTATATTGGCCGTGATAAAAAAGATTCGTGAGCATGGTCCGCAGGCTGTCGAAAGTTGCCTCGTACTCGAGCTCTAAGGAGCGAGCAATATCGGATATCGTCAGGCCCTTTTTCCAGAGCAAAGTTTTGACTTGAAATGCGTTCATCGTTATTCTCTGTATGTTTGCAACTGTGAGTTTCAACCGAAACTTTACGAATAGTAAGGCAGTACTTTACCGTTGTCAAGCGAAAAGTAAACCAATGCCTGACCCGACGGAAGTTTTTTTTCGTATCCTCACCTCGCTCGAAGCCAAAAATGCTCCCGAGGCTGCCCGAAAACTGGGAATTTCAAAGCAAGCTGTCTATGAGTGGCAAAAAACCACGCCTGGTCTCGAGAATCTACTCAAAATCGCAGAGTCAAGCGGGACTTCACTCCACTGGCTTCTCACCGGAAAGGGCGAACAGTATCTCAATCAGCCATCTAAGGTCGGCTTTGAGGAAATTATGGATTCGAAGATTCGCGCAATTGTTCGGGAGGAGATTGCTGCCTCATCGAAGCTAATTCAAGATCTGGGGACGATTGACCAGTTCCTTGCAGATTCGATACGCAGGCACGATGATCCGTCACTGGTCCTTCAGGAGTGGTGGAAGCGCGAGGGCTGGCCGGACGAGGAATTGGCGGTTCCTGACTTCGCAGATTGGGATAAAATGACGTTGAAAGAAAAAATCGATGATATAAAGGAATTTCGTGACGAGCTGGTCCGTCACATTGAAAGAGATGAAATTCTCACTTCCAAAACCCCTGGGGCTGCTGAATAGTTTCGGTCGCATGAGGTTCACCGGCACGGATTTTCTCGCGTTGGTTCACGCCGGCGGCATCGAGCTTATTTTGTCCAGCAAGGTTAAGAAAGGGCGTTATTATTATTCGAAAACCACACGTAAACACGTTATCGTGCTTGCAACGAAGATCTCCCGAGCTGAGCGCGAGCAGGTAGGCTGGCATGAGTTCGCCCATTTTCTGCAGAATTATCTGCGGCCGGTCCCAATGAAGGCCAGTTATTGTGCACCGTACAACCGGACAAGGAAGGAACGATTCGCGGACCTTTTCGCGTTTGTTTGTGTGACGGGCATACCAATATGCGGTCGAATGGATCTTATCGAGACGTTGATGACGGAGGAATGGAAATGAGCACGAACAGATTCTTCACTGGGATTATTTTGGTGATCGGCTGTGCGGCCGTCCTGTCGGCACAACCTGAAAGGAGCCAAGGTCTGTTGGTGGAAACTGGGAAATTTTCTTTTGCGACAGCAAAGGCGGGGGATACCGTTCAAGTTATAGCAGATCGGGTCGGGGCGGATCCTGTTGCGGTGGCAAAGCTGAACGGACTGCTTCCTAACTCCATTTTAGGAGCTGGACGAACTATTAAAATTCCGAGACCGTTAACCGTTTGTCGCAAGAGCCTTCCTGAGTCCCCTGAATTGCGCGGTCTGAAGCTTGGGATGTCTAAGTCTGATCTCGTTGCACTTTTACGGCCCGAAGTCCGGAATTCGTTCGAATCCCTACAGTCCGCACCTGATTATTATTTCATCGATCGCAGTCGCTTTGATGGCATGCGGAGACTGAACGTCGAGTTTTTTGCGGGCAAAGTGTCGTTGCTAACTATTCAGTACGGGCCCGGCGTTGAATGGGACAGTGATGAAGAATTTGTTGGCGTCGTGTCCGAAAAGTTTGGTCTTCCGGCGAACGGGTGGGAACGAGACTCGACATCATACGTGATGAACTGCGGTGATTTTCAGATTGAGGCCAAACGTAACGAAATTAACCTGGTCGATCTAACAGCGACGAAATCAAAATCTGAGTCGGATCGGATTGCAACGGAACAAAAGAAGAAAGCGTTCAAACCTTAAAACGCAGCTCAGAGCGAGCGATGTATGGGCTGGAATTTTAGACAACGAATCAAAATATTTCCAGGCGTTCGGCTGAACTTCGGGAAACGGGGGTTCACTAGTACCACTGTTGGCGGAAAGTGGTTCAAGACAAATTTCTCAAGCCGCGGAATAAGAAAAACATTTTCCCTTCCAGGCACGGGTCTTTCCCATAGCTCTGTTGTATCGAACAAAGAGTCGCCAGCTGCCTTGCCGCGGGTCTGGGACTGCCCGCGATGCAGTGCTCTGAATGCTTTGGGCGCCCAATTTTGCGGCGGTTGTGGGCTGCAAGCCCAATTTTCAAATGGAGTGCTGAACTCTAAACGCGGCTTATCTGGTCTCTGGGCAAGCGGTGCGATCATTTTTACAGTTATAGCATTTTGCGGAATCTGCGGATTGATCACTAAATTGGGTCAGTCACCAAATTCGACCGCGCCGCCCACGCATTTACCTGTGCGTACATTGGTATCTACGCCGACGCCAGAAATTGCGCCCACCCCACTCGGAAAAAAGAAAAGGAAAACGAAAGTGGCGCCAATGACGGCCAATGTAGCACCCGTTGCTCCTGTTTATCAGGAGACACCCATCATTACGCGGCAGCCAAGATCGAACGGACTGATTCGCGGCCCTCGGGGCGGCTGTTATTACATAAATTCTAGGGGAAACAAGACCTACGTCGACCGGGGTCTTTGCTGATGGATGAAGTCAAGACCATGCTGCTAGAGGTCGAGGCCGAGAATTTACGCGTGATCGCTGAGCGTGATAATCTCGATGCCGCCGGCGATTCTGCCGAGATCATCGAAATATTTGAGGACGAAGAATGAAAAAGCTGTTTCCCACATTGTTGCTGACCTTGTTTTGTTGTGTCGCGGGCTATACTCAGGCGACCGCTCCGGCGCCAGCCGCGGGTCCCGTACTTTCGGACGAAGAAAAGAAGATATTCGCAGAGTTCACGGTCGCTCAAATGGGCATGGGAATGTGCCGGCGTTTGCCCGAGAACGACGATTGTAAAAAGAGCGATTTTGCCGCCATGTATCAGAACAACCTTGCCAAGGTCATCGGTAATCGAAAGCTCACAATGGCGGTCCTTGCAGACGCTGCCGCGAAGTTTGAAAGCATGCGTATCGACACCCGTTCCGCACCGCAGGTATCGCAGATCGCCGACGAACAAAACTCGCAGCTGATAAGGCTGATGGTAATTCAGAATCAGAGAATCATTGAGCTTCTTGATCAGCTGGTGAAAAAGAAATGACATGAGTCGGCGGACTGCGTAAGCTTTCCTGTCTTTGCGCGATCCATGAAGAAGATTCGCTCCCGCAGAAAATACCAAGAGTTTCAGCAAAAGAAGCATCACAAACGAGAAGCTCGTCGGAAGAGTCACGCATTACGACTCGCCCTCTGGAAGCTTACGATCGGTGAATGGAAAATGCGTGCGGATGGCTTGCCGACACCAGATGTCGTCCCGGCGCCGGAGCATTTTTCACTCATTCATGAGCCAGTAAAGGCAGTGGAACACCTTAATGAAATCGCCCGACGAGCCGAAAAGAGCAAAATTGTAATGTCAGACATGTCCCACGTTAACAATTTTTCCACTGATGTTCTTATAGCGTTGATCGCCTACGCGAATGACGGAAATCGAGGGAATAAAGCGAAGATCCTAGTCAGGTCGCCGCTTGACCCTGAGCTTACTGATAAATATCACGATTCGGGTATATATGGCGACACCAATATCCGTTTCGGCGACGGAAGCATTCGGCCGGCTAACGGCACAATTTTTCGAATAAGTGACACTGAAGTTAAGGGAGAAATCGCCAAGAGACTGATAACTTTTGCGACAAATCACGTTTTTGGAACGACCCAAAAACTAAAAGGGGTATATGCCACGATGATCGAATGTATGAACAATACAGTCAATCATGCCACCGCCGAAGGCGATGATAAGGAAGTATGGTGGGCAACCGTATATTGCGATACGAAAAGACAGATAGCGTTCTTTAATTTTCTTGACAGCGGTATCGGGATTCTGGAAAGTATTAAATTGAGATGGCCCGACGTTTTTCTTCGCAGCGTGGGTTTAAGAGACTCTCCGGGTTTGCTTCGAGACGTTTTGAAAGGCAAAATTGGTTCAAGAACGGGTCTAAGCTACAGGGGAAATGGGTTGCCGGAAATCTATAAAAGATTTAAACGGGGACAGATGTCCCGCTTGATTATTGTCTCAAATGATGTTTACGCAGATTTAGAGAAAGATGAATATCGGCTCTTACCAAAACCGTTCCGCGGAACGTTCTTCCATTGGGAGATCAGTTATGACAAGCACTTTGACCGACGCGGCCGACCGAATTAGGGTCGCAAAAGATTTCAGTGAGGTTCCTGGTCCTCGAAATCGCGACGAAGGCCCAAACTCGGGACAACAGTTTCTAGAAGAGTTGTTGGCTCCCGCCTTCAAAAACGCACTTGATGCAAAAGCGGATCTTTGGATCGATCTCGATGGGACAGAAGGCTATGCTACTTCGTTTCTTGAGTCGGCCTTCGGTGGGTTAGCGCGGCGTTATTCACCGGAAACCGTGTTATCAATACTGCGCTTCAAATCAGATGAGGAACCTTATCTTGTTGAAGAAATTCGCACCTATATTCGCGAGGCGACTGATAAATGAGTCCCAAACTTCGCGTCCTCCTCGCCGTTTTGCTCGGTTTGTTGGGCGGTCTGCTCCTTGGCTATTTCGGTCGGCAATGGATTTCAATTGATTTCAAAAGAGAGCTCGGCTTGGGTGATGTTCTGAATTTTGCTATCACCCTCGTTTTTGCCTTTGTACTTCAAAATTATCTTCAAAAAAGATTTGGCAATGAGCGGGCAGAAAAAGAGCATTTAATCGATCTGATCAAGGACTCTATCACCTTTTTAAGGGACACCCGAACGGCCTTCATGGCCACCTACGACAGTAAAAAGATTTTACCCGAGGACGCAAAAGCAATTAAGGCCCTTTTACGAAATCTTATCAACAGCATTGAACTGTTGAAGGGCTTACTGAATACATGTGGTTATAATTCCGAAGGGAGTGAGTGCTCGAACATCGAGACCTTATACTTGGAATACAAGAGAATCCTTACAGGGGGCAGTTTCCCAACAAAGCCTTACGACGGCGGTCAGTTCAGCGACGCGGAAAAAGCTTATGGGCAATTGAATTCGAAACTGAATCACCTCCGCATAACGCTGAACCGGAAATAAGCGAATTGCTACTTAAATAAAAATCCAGAACCTGGGCAAAAAGTTGGGTTTAGCTATCGATCATGCGGCAAGTTTCTGTTGACGGTCGGCCTGTGACGCGCGTATAAAATCATCAAGGCTCGATTGATATACGAACCAGTTGTCGCCGCGGCCGAACTGCCGGCCCTCGAGAAGGCCCTCTTCGATCCAGCCGACGATCGTCGGGCGGCTGGGTGCTGGCCGAAAGATCTTCCCGAGCATAGACTCGACCACGACCAGCTTGATCAGCGGGTCAAAGTCCAGCAGCGGCAATTGATAAGCGTTCCTCACGCCTAGATGAAAATCTAAAAAAATAGAAAAGTCAAGAATAACGAAAAAAACGTCCTGTTTTTAAGGGCGTAGCTTTGCCATTGTTTATGTAGCAGAGCACACTCCTCTTAAATTGTTCCGGGTTCTGCATCGCGTGTGCAGGACCCGTTTTTTTATGTAATGGCAAAACTTTCACAATCAGCGATCAAAGCACGGGCCGATGAATGGGCCCTGGTCAAGTCAAAGATCCAGACGGCACAGACGGCAAAAGACGCCGCGTTGGCGCCGATCGTTGAGCGTCACGAGGACGAGATGCGGATCGCGTCGGCAAAGCACGACCGAAAGATCGAGACGCTGCAGGCCGAAGCCGACGCCCTCGAAACCGAGGTGCTCGGATGGCTGAATACACAGGCCGGCGACGTGATGGTCAGCGGCGAACGCGCGGTCGCGGAAAAGAAGACCGAGACGAAGATCGGCCAGCGGATCGTGGACGTCAAAAAATTTCTTGAGACGGCCAAATCCAAGGGCGAGGCAATGTGGGACTGCGTGTCGGTCGCCGTCGCCAAGGCCGAAAAATTGATCGGCAAGAGCGAGCTCGATGCGATCAGCACGAAGAAGGAAACCGTGTCGACATCGACCACGCTTCGACTGAAATAGTTTTAACGGGATACCCAACCAAAGGGCCGCATGTTATCCGCTGGAAGGTAAAAGCGGCCCACCGTACCTACAAAGAATGCCCTTTTCCGAACGAGACAAACTGATCGCACTGGCCATCGTGCATATCTTCGAGACGTCGAAACCGTTCGGAGATTACGCGGCGGTCGCGGTGCTGAATGACGGTGCCGGGATCTCGTACGGCATCAATCAGTTCACTCACAAATCGGGCAGCCTTTACGCGGTGCTCGACCGATTCGCGAAGCTGGGCGGCGAGCTAACTCACGCGATCGGCGGGGTGATGCAGGACCTGGCGACAAAATCCCGTATCCAGTCGGTTTCGGCAAACGCAACAGTGAAATCCGATCTTCGCCGGCTAGGTGCTGATCCGCTGATGCATCAGGCCCAGCGTGAGATCGCATTCGAGAAATATCTTGCACCGGCGATCCGCGCATGCGAAGGCTCCGATTTCGAGATGCCGCTCAGCCTGGCTGTCGTCTACGATTCGATCAATCACGGCTCATTCGATAAGATCCGCGATCGAGTTGTGGTCCAGAAGCCGGGCAATGGTTCGATGACCGAGCAGGAATTTGAGAAGGAGTGGATCACGCGGTATGTGAAAAAGCGTGACGCGTGGCTCGAATCGAGCCCGCGGCTCAAGGTGACCGATTACCGCACTGATTTCTTCCTGGCACAGATCGCCCGCGACAACTGGAATCTCAATCTGCCGCTGAACGTGCACGGCTTCAAGCTGACCAACGAGATCCTCGACGGCGTTGAAGCACAGACATTCGCAGATCTTCGGGACGATGAGATCAATATCGAGATCCCGGCGGCTGAGCCTCGGCAAACTCCGCAAGACGATCACTCCGTCAATCTAGCGACACTTAATGCCGCCGATAAGAACCCCGCCGAGGCTCAACCCACTCAACAGGCGGAGGCGATCGTGAATGTCGGGGACCAGAACGTCCCGGCGAACTTTACCGCTGAAAACAAAACGCTGATCGCGCCTGAATCGTCGGGAATGCTGAGCCGCGGATGGAAATGGATCGCCGGGCTCGGGCTGCTGCCGACCAGCTTTGCAGGGCTGATGGAGACGGTCAAAAACTATTCGGCCGACGGCAATTTTAATACGGCCGATGCGCTGCGGACCGCAAAGGACGTTTTCATTTTCTTGCTGCCTTACCTGTTCTGGATAGGGCTCGCATTCGTGGTCTTTTGGGGCGTGAAGGAACTGCTAAAACAGGTCTCGTTCATGCTCACTCAGTACACTCTGGCCCGC
>JBDTMQ010000279.1:0-5608 GCA_039934155.1 Acidobacteriota bacterium
TACCAGCCACTGCCGATAAACTTCCGCCTCTTCGATCTTGCCGGTCCATCTCGCCCGGTCAAGCATAGTGAGCGCCAGCTCGAGTGCATGATGCTGCCCGGCTCGGTCCTGCCGGCCATTGAAGATGCGGTAAGAGCGTTCAAGAAAGCTGACACTGTTCTCAGCGGACTCGACCGTTTTGAAACCGAGCTTGCCGCGGAACATCTTTGAATAAATATTCATCGGATAAGCCGTCGACGTATAAAGATCGAAGTAATTATCTGCCAGCCCCTCGCTATGCAGCAGTGAGCCGACATAACTCGGCTTTGCGCCTGAAATTGCAGCTATCGTTTCAATATCGGTTACACCCACGGCAAACAGCGAGAGAATAGTCTCCTTTTTACCGCGGGTCTTTAATTTCTCTTCCTTTTTGGTGATCATTTCAAACATATTAATTCCTTCCTCTCAAGTACTAGTTTAGATGTTGCATGTATGAAACACGTTGCCTTATCCTCGGCGTTTCAGACTTATTCTTACGGCTATAAGATCATTCATACCAACAGATACAAGGTTGAGTGAAAAATCCTCGACAAAGATCAAAAACGATCCGATATACTGTAAAATAACTTACGACGAGCAAGGGAAGATGAAACACACCGAAGACAAAATAAGGACCGCAGACGTAAAAGCGGCGATCGAAAAGGGCCGCCGTGCCGGCTGGATCCAGCGACGCGGGGCGAAATCTCGGGGATTCTGGTATACCGACAGAAACGGGATACGAGTTAACGATCCGGAACTGATCGAACGAATTAATAAACTTGTTATTCCGCCAGCCTGGAAATTTATTCGAGTCTCGCCTACACCGGGCAGCCGCATTCAAGCGGTGGGCATGGACACATCGGGTCGCATTCAATACATTTACTCCGCCAAATTTGCCGAAAAGCAGCAGAGGCTGAAATTCGCCCGTATCGAGAGGTTTGGCGAGACACTGCCCAAGCTTCGAATAACCACGAATCGCGACATCGCCCTCGACGGCTTTCCGCGTGAAAAGGTGCTCGCGATCATGGTGCGTCTCATCAATTCGCTTTATTTTCGGGTCGGAACAGACAAAAGTGCACATCGGTATAAGACATACGGAATTACGACGCTTCAAAACCGGCACCTAGAGATAAGGAAGAAGGGAACGCTGATCTTTGATTACGTTGGGAAAAGCCACATCAAGCATCGAAAGGTTATGGTCGACGACGAATTAGCTGCATTGATGAAGGAGCTGAAAGCGCTTGGCGGAAGCCGAAAACTTTTCCATTATCTCGACGGCGACGGGAAGGCTCGTCCGGTCAAGCCGGCCGATGTAAATTCATATTTGAAAACGGCAACTGGCGACGAATTTTCATCCAAGGACTTTCGAACGTGGGGCGGCAGCCTGCTTGCCGCGGTCGAATTAGCCGAATTGGGAAAAGCCGAACAGGAAAAAGAAATAAAAAGGAATATCGTTACAGCTGTCAGATCAGTGGCCGGCCAATTAGGCAACACGCCCGCGGTATGCCGTTCGTCCTATATTCACCCAAGGGTTTTGAGATCGTACGAAACGGGCGTTACCATTGACGACTTTCGCCCAAGAAGATCAAGAAGGATACGCCGTATAGAGGCCGAGATCGAACCCGAAGAAAAGGCACTGTTGAAACTGTTTCGAAATGGCGTCCGTTAAAATGGGCGGATCACTTTCGGATCAAAACGACCGACGATTGCTCGGCATCAAGCATTTTTGCGAAAAAGTCTCGTACCGAATCGTATTTGTTTGCCGGCACCAGCGCACGATTTACCGTTATATTCCGGGTAAATATCAGCTTTCCGTCCTTTTCTGTAAAGGTTGTGGAATATTTGCCAAACGGCGTTTCCATATTGACTGGCTCGGGCAGTTCATCGACGGCAAATCCTTTTGGCAGATTGAAAGTGATGGATTCGTCCATCATTGTGGGATCAAGTTCGATCGGATTTGTGCGCTTTTGTTCGGTTAGATAAATTGCATGGCGGCGGCCGACGATCACCGGCTTGAATACAAGCAGCCGGTTTTGCATCAGTTGTCCGTAACGCGGCGCATTAAACTCAACATCCAGGTCGAATGCAGCGTCACCGTGGCGATCGGTCGGTGAAACGCTTACTAGCTGCATACCGGTCGCACCACGTGTCAGCCAGCCCTCTATCGCGCTTTTATAATCCGATGCGGAAAGCCCACGCATCTCGCGTCGAAAAGCGGTCGACGCCTGACCCATTGCCTGCTCGCGGATCTTTCCTTTTAACGTGCCCTCAGCGTCCAGGTCGACCTCGATCCGTCGCTCGAGACGGTCCGAGCCTGGCGGCGTAACCGGCATTTTCACCAGACCGCCGTTCTCGCCGGCTATCAACAAAGCAAAACTGCCCTGAAGATAATCGGGCAGATCGCCCACCGGCGTAAAAGGGTCGGTCGCATCAAAAATCAAAAGACGACCCAACTTAGGGTTCGAAATAACGGTCGGCGCGTTCGTTGTGTCGGAAACACGAATTGCGATGATACAGTGATTGAACTGGCGCGGCGACGCCCATTCTTCGCGAACGAATGTACGGTCTCCTGAATAAATAGCGATCGGATACGATTCGATCTTAAGCGTCCTAAGCATTGCGCGCATCAGATTCGCTTTGTCCTTACAGTCTCCGTAACCCCGGCTGAGAACCAGGTTCGAGGGGCGCGGCTTGTAGCCGTTGCCATGTCCGACGCCGATGTCGATCGAAATATATTGCAAATTTTGTACGTAAACGCCGACTGCCTGTATCTTATCCAGTTCAGTCTTGGCGTTTACCGTAAGCTCACGAGCCTTTATCGCCACAGCATCGTCAACCACGACCTGCGGGTCGTAAAGCGCCGCCGCCCATTTTGAAACATCCATCCAATCGGCAAAGGCTCGATTGACGCCGCTGCCGCCGGATTCGGGTGAATAATTTATAGCGATGCGGGGCACGAGATTCATGACTGAGGGGCTAAGCGGCTCGGACGGAATGGGCCGCAGATCGCGCATCTCCCAAACGTAGTTTGTCCCGGTTACCTGCGGTTTGACTTCTGAGGTATTAAACGTGGTGCTCGATGCTTTCCAGCCTTGCGGCAAATTGAGAATGTAACGTGATACGATCGTCGGCAGCTTACCCTGAAAGCTCCAGTTGTCCTGATAAAAAAGCGGAGCGTCTTCCGACACGACGGTATAGCCAAAAACGTAACCCGGTTCAGCCTCGCGTGAGCCATCAATGATCTTAAGCCGGCCCTCGTTATATACGTCGTCCGGGTCGGCGATCAGGTCGACGACCATTTTCCTATCGTATTGTTTGACCGAACCGTCAGGCCGGATCATCCAGCCCTGAATATCGCGGATCTTGCCTGTACTCACCAAGTAAAACGCACGGGCCACGGCGTAATTGCGTCCCTCGTTGTTCAGTACCTTTACGACGTAATTCTCGACGGTCAGGAGCTTGCCTTCAGGGCTCAATGTGACCTGTTCTTCGTCCAGCAGAACGACCGCATCAACGTTTTTTTCGTATGTAGGAAGCGCAACGCCGGCTGCTTGTCGCAGCCAGGCCGGAGCATCGTCCGCAAAAACATTAAGTCCGGAAGTGAGAAGAACAGCAGATAATACTAGAAGACGCAAAGTCATCGAAATACTCCAAAGGCCGCCATCCAGCCTGTTATTACTAATTTGCTGCCTGCCTTAGGGCCAGAGCATGCGTATCCGCCTGGTGAAAATAGTCGAACATGTTCTTGATCGCGGGATAAGCCGCGACCGGGAAGAGTATCCTGCCACCGCCGCCAAAATGAAAATCGCGTTTATAGAATAACGTGTTCGTCGCGCCGTCGTGCTTCATGGTAACGACCAGGCTTCCTATCTTTTGAGGGTCCGCAACAGCGGCCGGCATATCGGCATTGTCTAGAATAAAACCTTGAGGCAGTTTGATCTGAATGTCGTCATTTTCCGACCACGGATACGGAAAATAGATGTCGTATGTTCTGGTGGCCGATGAGAATACAGCAGGAGCGCCATATTCGAAAAATCCTGGTTGCAGTATCAGGCGGCGGCCGGCACGCTGGGCGTAATTCGGCACTTTTACTTTGAATGTGTACGTCAACGGTTTAGTATTGTCGTCAAAATTCAGGATCTGCAGATCTGTGATCTCGGCAGTGCTGATCCGCTGTTTTAATTCATCTTTGATGTTCTCTTCGCGTTTTGACTGTGAATCTCGAAACTCATCCCGCCGTCGCGAGATCGCCTGATGCCCGCCGTATTCGATCCTGACGTCACCCTGCAGCGTGCCGTCAGCTAACAGTTCAAGTTTTGCCTTTCGCGTAGCCGGCGATTTGGCGGGTTCCGATAAGGGTGTAGTTTTCCAGATATAACCGCCCTCGCCGATCAGCATCGCTTGAACATTCTCTTCGTACCAAACAAGCCTTTCGAACGGAAGGAATGGCGTACCTGGATTGAAATAACGCCAATCGTTACCGATCTTAACGGCTATACACGCCGGATGGACGAAATTAGAAAACGGATATTTGTCGGGATTAAAGAAATTATCGCTTCGATCTCCGGAAAGGACAATATTCGCCTCAAGCCCCGCGGCGCGAATGAGTGATGCAAAAAGCAGCTCAATGTGCATCGAATTTCCCATTCCCTTTCGTAAAGCGTCGTCGGCATCCTTCACATCCATCTTCTCGACCTGTTCTTCGGTCAGTGAACTTTCAAAAGAAATGTTCTTTACATTCTTTTGCACGAATTCGTAAATACGACGAACCTTTTCTTCGTCGCTTGACGCACCGGCGATAAGCTCGGCTGCTTTTTGTTTTACTTCCTTATTTGGCTTTGACAGCCGTTTCAAACCTTCGCTCCAGTTCAAACCTATGTTTCCCCATTGAAAGAGACTTCCAAGGGTGCGGTATGAGAGATAGACCCATTTTCGAACTTCGTCGTCAGGCGGCATGAAGGGCTCATCTTTATACGCCGGAACGTTTTCCAGGGTGCCGACCGAAAAGCCCTTTTTATCCTCAACGAACCGGGTGTCAGGCATATTGTAGGTATTGAATGCCAGCGACGAAGTGCCGTAAGGCCGGACAAAATATGTGACCTTTTGCAGTGGAATATCGCGCTGAAATATAAGTCGTTCGCCAGCGGCCGAATCGCCCTTAATAGTCTCGGAATACTGATATTCGACGATCACGCCGGGCTCGATTCCAGGTACGGCAAATGATTTGGCCTGAACCTTTAACTTACCGGCTTTTGCGATCTCCCGTTCAAAGATGTCTTCGGGTTTGAGGTCGACGATGGTGCCGTCCGGCTTAATTACGCGGGCGGCGACGTTTTCAACTTTGACGCCTTTTCTGAAAGGGATATCCATTTTGCTGAACCGCTCGCGGCCGCGCTCGGTAAAGATCTTGACGCGCACGTAATGGCTGTAGGACATTTTTGACAGCTTCTTGTCGTCCAGTCTTACTTCCCAAAAGATCGCTTCGGCATCGGCATCGGGCTCTACTTTTGGCGTTTTCATCTGCATTTCCTCGGGCGTGACCGGACGCCAGACCGGCTCGTCTCCAAAGGAAACAGCGGCGAAGATAAAG
>JBDTMQ010000280.1:0-4547 GCA_039934155.1 Acidobacteriota bacterium
CGGCAGGCTCGGCACGAATGTCTATTTTATATTCGGCGGCTGGGCGTTTTTGGTGCGAAGGCTGATGCCGCGGTCGGCGACCAGAAAGACCGTTCGAAGGTCGTAGGTCGAGGTGTTTACCGGGACGTAAGATAGGAGGTAACGGTTTCGTCGCAGTTCATCGCAAATTGATTTTGCGGCCGCCTGAGCGTCGTCGATAGGAAAGATCTTGCCGCCGGTCCCTTCGGTCAGCTGAGTGATGACGGCCCCGGCTTTGGGTTGGTCACGACGAAACGATCCGCCGGTGCGGTCAGGGGCCTGAAGCGCATAGACCGTAATATTCTGGTCCTGAAGTTCGGATAAGATGCTCTCGAATTTTGTTTTGCTGCCGCGGTCGAGCCCGTCGCCGATGACGACAACAGCGGTTTTTCGCGTTCCCGGCATAAGCGGCAAAAGGACCTCGCCGACGGTCGAGCTCAGCGCGTCGAAGAGATATGGATTACCTTTCTTCCGAAAGGTGGCCAGCGAGGCCTCCATTTTCTTGGCATCGTCGGTCCATTCCTGGATTATCTCGGGCTTTTCGTCGTACGCGATCACGAACAACTGGTCGCCGTCAAAGATCTCATAGGCGAATTCCAATACCGCCTTTTTTAATTTTTCGGTCTCGATCGGCAGGGTCTGAGAATTGTCCACGAGCAAGACTATACGCGAAGGCGACGGATCGAAGCTCAGATTACGGATCCTTTGTTCGATCCCGTTCTCGTATAAAAACAGATTTTCGACCTTTATCGGGTCGGTCCTATTATCGGTCCGCCAGGCTGTGACGCTGATCACCGTGCCCTCGAGATCATTTCCCTTGGCGCTGTGACGAGACTGCGCCGAGATAGAAAGGCAAAAAACGAGTATCCCGAGCATTCCCAATAAAAATTTAGCGGATCGGATCGTCATCTCAGTCTTTCGTTTTGCTCTTTTCCGTCTTTGCGGGTTCAGACACTGCGCCTTTATTGTTTGATGCACTATCTGCCGCGGTAGTTGATCCGACCGGCGAGGATTTTTCGCCCGATTCCGTGCTCGATTCCTTACCTTTGTCCTTTTTGGCGGCGTAATCGCTGACGTACCAGCCTTCGCCCTTGAACTGAAAGCCGGAAAGTGACCACTGTTTCTCAAGCTCGCCGCCGCAATTCTCGCATTTTTTCAACGGTTCCTCAGAGACCGACTGGCGTTTTTCGAAGTGCGACTTACACTTTTTGCACTGATATTCGTAAATTGGCATAAACTCGTTTTTGTCCCCTAGACAGTAATTCTATTATAAGCCAACTTTTTGTATCGCACAGCATCGAACTCACGTTCGAACATAAACCACTTCATGCAGAAGGGATTTTGATGTTGATAAAACGGTTGGCTCTACTTATGTTATGGCTGCTTGCGGTCGCTTCTGTCTCATACGCTCAGAACGGAAAGCCGGGACCGCTGAATACCGTGCCGTCAGTCGATCTTATGCGATACAGCGGCAAATGGTACGAGATCGCGCGCTACCCGAATAAATTTCAGAAAAAGTGCGTCGGGAACACCGCCGCGACGTATACGATAAAGCCGGAAGGCCGGATCGAGGTATTGAACGAATGCCGGTCGAAAGACGGCAAAGTCGACTCCGCAAGGGGCGAGGCCAAGGTCATTAAGGACACAGGCAACGCCAAACTCAAGGTTCGGTTTGCTCCGGCATTCCTTTCGCCTTTTGGATTTGTGTGGGGCGATTACTGGATCATAGATCTCGGCCCGGAATATGAATATTCTGTGGTCGGCGACCCCAAACGCGACTATCTCTGGATCCTCAGCCGTACCCCGGAACTGACCGACGCGGTTTATGAGAGCATCCTTAGACGGGTTCAGGATCTGGGTTTCGATCCCGGCAAAGTGAAGAAGACCCCTCAGAAAGGTTGAGCTTTCAAAGGTGTCCGGAGCGGCATGCAATAAACTGGTTCACCAGTTTGTAGCCGTATTCTTTTCCGCCTCGTGAAGTGTTTCGGCCAAATATCTTTCTGCGTCGATGGCGGCCATACAGCCCGTGCCCGCGGCGGTCACCGCCTGTCGATAATATGCGTCCTGGGCATCGCCGCATGCAAAAACGCCCGGAATATTAGTCTTCATGGATCGTCCCTCTGTTTTCAGATAACCGACCGCGTCCATATCGAGTACGCCTTTGAAAAGATCGGTATTCGGCTGATGGCCGATCGCGATAAAAACGCCTTTTGTCGGGTAGTCGTACTCATTGGCGGCCTTGTTGTCAAAAAGTTTGACGCTGCTCACACCATCTTCTTTGGTTCCGATGATCTCGCGGACCTCGGTGTTCCACAACACTCTTATTTTCGGATCATTCAGCACGCGGTCCTGCATGATCCGCGAAGCGCGAAACTCATCGCGGCGATGAACGAGGGTTACGCTTGACGCAAATTTGGTCAGGAAAAGCGCCTCTTCCATAGCGGTGTCGCCGCCGCCGACAACAACTATAGGACGCTCGCGAAAGAAGAATCCGTCGCAGGTGGCGCAGGCTGATACACCGTTTCCGCCGAGACCTTCGGGCACCGGTGCTTCGCCCGGAATGCCGAGCCACTTGGCCGATGCTCCGGTCGCGATGATCAGGGTCTCGGAGCTGATAACGGTCGTATCCTCTTTGCTATAGGCACTTTCCTTTCCAAAAAGCTTGAATGGCCTCTCGGACAGATCAACGCGGTCGATCCAAACATTCAGAATTTCGGTGCCGAAACGCAGGGCCTGTTCCCGGAACTCATCCATCAGAATCGGGCCCATTATTCCTGCACGAAATCCCGGATAATTCTCGACATCGGTCGTTATCGTAAGCTGGCCGCCGGGTTGGGGGCCGTCGATCACGAGCGGGTCGAGTTGGGCCCGTGCGGCATAGATCGCCGCGGTTAGTCCGGCCGGTCCGGAGCCAAGGATAACTACTTTGCGTTCGATCTCTGTTATGGGCATATCGATCTCAATCACCGAATGATCGGAACAATCGTTTGAATTACTCCTTAATTATATAGTATAACTATCGGCGAAGGCTCACGTCGAATACAGCGGTTCGGCCGAACTTCTTATCACCTCGTACGCGATCCGGCACGGGTTTCATGTTAGACTGGCTGTGTTGTTTTAAAGCCAATTCGTTCAAGCAGGAGAAAGCTTTTAAATATGCAGCCTCAATACGAGGAAAAACGCTTTGCTCTGCGAATGGCACTTCGGCTGCCGATCGTGGTTTCGGGGCGTGCCGAGGATGGGGCCGCGTGGAGCGAGCCGACCGAAACTGACGATATCTCGACGCTCGGGGCTCTCTTTCAGCTAAATCAAAGGATAACTCTCGACGACAGTCTCTATATCCGTTCGCATCGGCCTGACGGCGTGCCCGTCGAGGTCAAGGCAAAGGTCGTCAGGGTCGCGCCGTCAAATTACGGAACATCGCGTGTAGGCGTTTCGATCGTCGAATCGAAGGACAACTGGCTGCGGCTTTTCGTCGCCTGGATCGCTGACGATAATGTTTTAGAGGGCGTCGACGAATAACGATTTTTCGGCGGCGGGAAAGTAGATCGAAACCGACAGGCTTTGCGGCCTGTCTCACTTTTTTATATGACTAATTTTGAGACCATCACTGTCGAACGGCGAGGGAAGATAGCCGTTCTGACCATCAACCGGCCGGATAAATTGAACGCGCTTAACAAACAAGTGCATATCGACGGCATCGCTGCGCTCGATGAGTTGAGGCTGGACGACGACGTAAAAGTCGTGGTCATCACCGGTGCGGGCGAAAAGTCGTTTATCGCCGGGGCAGATATAAGCGAATTCGCCGATCAGACGCCGGTCTCACAGCGTGACCTTTTTAATGAGCGGACATTTTTTAATTCTCTCGATAGTTTCCCAAAACCGGTGATCGCCATGATAAACGGTTTTTGTCTGGGCGGCGGCAACGAACTGGCGCTTGCCTGTGACATCAGGACGGCGAGCGAAAATGCACGCTTTGCCCAGCCCGAGATCAACCTGGGAATCATGTGCGGCGGCGGCGGCACCCAGCGTCTGACGCGGCTGATCGGCGAGGGCCGCGCGATGGAGATAATGCTGACCGGCGATATGATCGACGCGGCGACAGCCTTGAAATTTGGTTTGGTCAACGGCGTTTTTCCGGCCGGCGAGCTAGAAGAGAAAACGATGGAACTGGCGAACAAGATCGCCGAAAAGGCGCCCATCGCCCTGCAGCTAACCAAAGAAGCAGTAAAATTTGCCTCGCGGTCGAATCTCGACGAAGGCCTTCGCCGCGAGGTCGATCTGTTCGCGTTGTGTTTCTCGACAGAGGATAAGAAAGAAGGCGTGGCCGCATTTCTCGAAAAGCGAAAGCCCGTTTTCAAAGGCAAATGATCACCTTTGCTTGACGGCTTTCGGCGATTTCGCTAAATTCAGAGTTTGTCGCTGAAAGACGGCGGCCGTTTGAATTTCAAGGGGACGTAGCTCAGCTGGGAGAGCGCATGAATGGCATTCATGAGGTCAGGGGTTCGATCCCCCTCGTCTCCACCAAT
>JBDTMQ010000281.1:0-7386 GCA_039934155.1 Acidobacteriota bacterium
AATATTGATGCGCCGTTTTGCTTGACGACGGATCGGGCTTAAACTTTATTTTGAAAAAGCACGTAATAATATCCGAACCAATACCTTAAGGAGCAATCGCATGCGAATGACCTGTTTTCGAACGTTAACTGCTTCCATCCTGATTAGTACCATGTGCCTTTCGACCTTCGCTCAGAGCAAAGGTTTCGATACGTCGCGTATGGACAAGTCGGCCGATGCCTGCGAAGATTTTTTCCAGTACGCCAACGGCGAATGGCTGAAGTCCACTGAGATCCCTGCTTCGGAATCTCGTTGGGGCACCTTTAACATCCTTGCCGACAACAATAATACGATCCTCAAAGCGGTGCTCGACGAGGATGCCAAAACCCGGTCGGCAAAAGGCAGCGACGCCCAGCTTATCGGTGACTTCTACGCCTCTTGTATGAACGAGGCGGCGATAGACAAAGCCGGTATAAACCCTGTAAAACCGTTCTTGAGCCAGATCGTCAAGATAAAAACGATCGACGATGTAAAACGAGAGATCGCCGCACTGCATAACACCGGCTTGCCCGCCGTATTCGGATTTGGGGCCGGACCGGACCTCAAGAATTCGAACGTCGTCATAGGAAATATCGGCCAAGGCGGCCTCACACTGCCAAATCGGGATTATTACACGAACACCGACACAAAATCGGTGGAGACGCGCGCAAAGTTCGTCGAGTATATGACGAATATGTTCAAGCTGCTTGGCGACTCACCCGAGGCGGCAGCGGCAAATGCTGATACTGTGATGAAGATCCAGACGCGGCTGGCGAACGCATCACTGACTCCGGTCGAGCGAAGAAATCCCGACAACACATACAACAAGATCTCATTAGCCGAGGCACAAAAGCTCACGCCCGAATTCTCGTGGTCTGAGTATATGACGGAAAGGTCGGTTTCAGGAGTTCCCGAAGTAAACATCGCTCCGGTCAAATTTTTTACCGAGGTCAACGCGATGTTCAAGGACGTTTCCGTTCCTGAATGGAAAACCTATCTGCGTTTCATGACCATCAACTCGGCAGCTCCGGCGATCGCAAAACCGTTTGCGGATGAGAACTTCAATTTCTTTAATAAATATCTGAGCGGCCAAAAGGAAAAACAGCCGCGTTGGAAAACGTGTGTTCAAAATACCGACAATACGCTTGGCGAAGCTCTCGGTATGGAGTACGCCAAACGAGCGTTTACGCCTGAGATGAAAGCCCGGATGAGCGTTTTGATCGATAATCTTTTGGCAGCCATGAAAAGCCGGATCGAGAAGAACAGCTGGATGAGCAGCGAGACCCGCAAACAAGCGGAATTAAAACTCTCGACATTCAAACGAAAGATCGGTTATCCGGATGTGTTGAGGGGTTATAAGGGTCTCGAGATAGACGCTAAGTCGTATGCGGGAAATGTACTGCGGTCGAATGAATTTCAGATCCGCCGTAATTTTCAGGATCTCGGCAAGCCGCGTGACAAGACCCGTTGGGGATTTTCGCCGCCGACGGTGAACGCATCATATTCAAGTATCAATAACGACATTACATTTCCGGCGGGAATTCTGCAGCCGCCCTTCTTCAATTTCGAAGCGGATGATGCGATCAACTACGGCGCGATCGGCGGTGTGATCGGCCACGAGATCACGCACGGATTCGACGATTCGGGAAGCCGTTTCGATGCTGAGGGAAATCTGAAAATGTGGTGGACGCCTGAGGACCGCAAGAATTTCGAGGAACGCGCCGCCTGCGTTGTCGATCAATTTAATTCTTATGAGGTGCAGCCCGGTCTCTTTATCAATGGAAAGCTCACGCTCGGCGAGAACATCGGCGATTTTGCGGGCCTTACTGTTGCATACGAGGCGTATATGCGGTCGGTGGCCGGGAAGCCCAGACCAACCGACATAGATGGATTCACGCCGGAACAGCGATTCTTCCTGGGTTGGGCTCAAGTTTGGGCAGGTAAATATACACCCGAGGCTCAGCGAACACAGGTCGCCGGCAATCCCCACTCGCTGCCCCGGTGGCGTGTGAACGGACCACTTTCGAACATTCCTGAGTTTGCAAAAGCATTTGGCTGCAAACAGGGCCAGGCAATGGTCCGACCGAAAGCATGTGTGATCTGGTGATTCAGGTCCATCCAGACAAAAAGGCCCCGGAAGTTTATTCCGAGGCCTTAATTTTTGGTTGCCGTCTATCAACGGGTCCGAATGATTTGATCAAAGATCATCGTTGTCGCTGATCTCAACACCCGTACCTTCAAGCGAATCGTCAAAGACCTCGTCCTCTTGGAGACTGATCTCGTCCAGGGTCTCTTCAGCCTCATCGTACCCTGCATCCGTGCTGACGCCTGGAACTCCTGCTAGGACCGGCAACTCGAGACCGCCTCGAATATCCGCCAGTTCGTCGAATTCGTCCTCGACCTTGCGGTTCTCGGTCGCATCCGGCGCGATCTTAACATTCCGGTAATATTTCATGCCGGTTCCGGCCGGAATGAGCCGACCCATGATCACGTTTTCTTTTAGACCGCGAAGATAATCGACACGTCCTGAGATGGCCGCCTCGGTCAACACGCGGGTCGTTTCCTGGAAGCTGGCCGCAGAGATAAAGGAATCTGTCGAAAGCGATGCTTTTGTGATCCCGAGCAGCAGCGGTTCGCCAACGGAAGTTTGACCCTCAGCATCTGCCACACGCCGATTCTCATCCTCGTAGCGAAAGCGGTCGACCTGCTCTTCCATTAGAAAATCAGTATCGCCCACTTCTTTGATCTTCACCCATCGAAGCATCTGTCTGACGATCACTTCGATATGCTTATCGTTGATATTTACACCCTGCAGCCTGTAGACCTCTTGGATCTCATTCACCAGATAGTTCTGCAAAACTCCAGTTCCCAAAACACGAAGAATATCGTGGGGATTGAGCGGACCATCCATCAAGGGTTCGCCGGCTCGCACGCGATCATCTTCCTGTACGTTGATGTGTGTACCGCGCGGAATGTCATATTCGCGTTCCGCGCCGTCATCGCCGACAATGATGATCTTGCGTTTGCCCTTCGAGATCGGGCCGAACTTAACGACACCATTGATCTCTGACATCATTGCCGTCTCTCCCGGTCGGCGTGCTTCGAAAAGCTCAACGACGCGCGGCAGACCGCCGACGATATCTTTGGTCTTTGTCGTTTCACGCGGGATCTTCGCAATAACATCTCCCGGTTCGATCTTTTGCCCGTCTTCGACCAAAAGGTTTGCCCGGATCGGCATCTGATAGGTCTTCAGGACCTTATTCCCATCACGGATCTCAAGACGCGGCTGATTCTTTTCATCCGAGTCTTTGACCACAAGACGCTTTTGACCAGTGACCTTGTCGGTCTCTTCCTCAACGGTTTTGCCTTCTTTAAGGTCCTGGTACTTGACCGTACCCTTAACCTCGGTAAGGATGGCAAACGTAAAGGGATCCCACGTAACAAGAATGTCGTCTTCCTTGACCTTCTGTCCTTCCTTCACTTGAAGCTGTGCGCCGTAAACAACCTGATAGCGAGCGACCTCGCGGCCGCGATCGTCTTCGAGAGCGATCTCAGATTGTCGCTTGAGCGAGATCATTTCCTTGTTCCGGTTCTTGATAACCTTCAGGTCATCCAGGTACCTGACGGTTCCGTCCATCGCGGCAACGTGCTTGGTCTCTTGCTCGAGTCGTGCCGTTCCGCCAACGTGGAATGTTCTCATCGTCAGCTGTGTTCCGGGTTCACCGATCGATTGAGCTGCAATGACGCCGACCGCTTCCCCGATCTCGACGGTTTGGCCCGTTGCCAGATTACGTCCGTAGCATTTTACACAGATGCCGCGGCGGCTTTCGCAGGTCAATGCCGACCGTATACGCACCTTCTGAAGGCCGGAAAGCTGTACCTGTGCCGCCAGATCTTCGTCGATCTCAACATTGGCTTCGACGATCGTCGTTCCGTCGACCGGATCGATTATGTCGTCAAGCGAGGTACATCCGACAATGCGGTCACGAAGGCTTTCGACTTCTTCACCGTTGCGGATGATCGCCTCGGCCCAAACACCGCGAAGAGTTCCACAGTCCTGTTCGGATACGATCACGTCCTGAGCAACGTCAACCAGCCGGCGGGTCAGATATCCCGAGTCGGCCGTCTTGAGCGCCGTATCGGCGAGACCCTTCCGGGCACCGTGCGTGGAAATAAAATACTGCAGCACGTTCAGACCTTCGCGGAAGTTGGCGATGATTGGCGTTTCGATGATCTCACCCGACGGCTTGGCCATCAGGCCTCGCATTCCCGCAAGCTGACGGATCTGGGCATCCGAGCCACGAGCACCCGAATCGGCCATAACGAGGATAGGATTGAGTTCCTTTCTCTCGGCCTCTCGAGTATGCATCGCCTTGAACATTTCCTTGGCAACACGATCCGTGACCTCTGACCAAATCGCGGTCACTTTGTTCTCGCGCTCCATGTTGGTCATGGTCGCATCCTCATATTGCTTTTGCAGCTTGTCGACCTCTTTACGGGCGTCCTCGATGATCTCCTTTTTGCTCGACGGCGTGACCATATCGTCGATGCCGATCGACATTCCGGATTTGGTCGCGTAAAGGAATCCCATTGTCTTCAGATCATCAAGCAGCGAAACTGTTGCCTCGTGGCCGAGCCGCAAGTGACAGAAACTGACCAGTGATTGCAGGCCCTTTTTCTTCAGCGTGCCATTTACATACGGCAGACCGTCACGCGTGAGCCGTTCGTTCAAGATCACGCGTCCCGCAGTTGTCTCGATCACGCGATCGACATTTTCCCTGACCGTCGCACGCATTACATCTTGATTGTGATGTTCGAGTGTAAGGTCGAGCAGATCGCCGTGCCAACGCAGCCGGATCTTTGACTGGGTCTCGATCACGCCGGCATCAAGTGCAAGCAGCACGTCGTCGATACCGTTAAAAGCCTTGTTGCTTCCCTTTAATTCATCGCGGCCAAGCGTCAGGTAGTAGCATCCGAGAACAATATCCTGTGACGGAACTGTGATCGGCTGTCCGCTTGCCGGGCTCAAAAGGTTATTCGACGCGAGCATCAGAACGCTTGCTTCGATCTGAGCTTCAGCCGAAAGCGGAATATGTACCGCCATCTGGTCGCCGTCGAAGTCGGCGTTGAAAGCCGTACAAACCAGAGGATGGATCTTGATCGCCTTGCCCTCGACAAGTACCGGTTCGAACGCCTGGATTCCAAGTCGGTGAAGCGTCGGTGCACGGTTTAGAAGAACCGGATGCTCGCGGATCACTTCCTCGAGAATATCCCAAACGATCGGCTCCTGGCGTTCGACCATCTCACGAGCCTGTTTAATGGTGGCTGCATGAGCATCCTTTTCAAGCTTGTTGTAAATAAACGGCTTGAAAAGCTCGAGCGCCATCTTCTTCGGAAGTCCGCACTGATGAAGCTTTAACTCCGGACCAACAACGATGACCGAGCGGCCTGAATAGTCGACACGTTTTCCAAGCAGATTCTGACGAAAACGTCCCTGTTTACCCTTGAGCGTCCCCGACAGCGATTTGAGCGGTCGGTTATTTGCACCCCGAAGCACCCGGCCGCGGCGGCCATTATCGAACAGTGCGTCAACCGCCTCTTGCAGCATGCGCTTTTCGTTGCGGACGATCACTTCCGGAGCGCGAAGCTCCATCAGCTTTTTGAGCCGATTGTTGCGGTTGATAACGCGGCGATAGAGGTCGTTCAGATCCGAGGTCGCAAATCGGCCGCCGTCGAGAGGCACCAGCGGGCGAAGCTCGGGCGGAATGACCGGGATCACGTCCAGGATCATCCACTCGGGATTATTTCCTGACCGGGCAAATGAGTTCGAGACCTTGAGCCGTTTCGAATATTTAAGCTTTTTCTGCTGCGACGTTTCCTCGCGCATCTTTACACGCAGTTCCTCAACGAGCTCGGGAACTTCGATCTTCATCAACAGTTCCTTGATTGCCTCGGCACCCATCTTTGCGACGAACTGATTCGGATAGTCGCGGGTCAATTCCCTGAAGCGATCATCGGTCAGCAGGTCCTTTTGTTTAAGGTCCGGCACGTCACCCTCGTCGATAACGATGTAGGTTTCGAAGTAAAGTATCTTTTCGAGATCGCGGAGCGTGATGTCGAGCAGATGGCCGATACGGCTCGGCAATCCCTTAAAGAACCATACGTGCGAACACGGGCTGGCCAGCTCGATATGCCCGAGTCGTTCGCGTCTGACCTTTGACTGCGTGACCTCAACACCGCATTTATCACAGATCACACCGCGGTGTTTCATCCGCTTGTATTTACCGCACAAACATTCCCAATCAGAAACAGGACCAAAAATTCGAGCGCAGAACAACCCATCACGCTCTGGTTTAAAGGTCCGGTAATTGATCGTTTCGGGCTTCGTGACCTCGCCGTGCGACCACGAACGGATCTTCTCGGGTGATGCGAGGCTGATCCGGATCGCTTCGTAATTCGTGGTCAATTGTGTTTTGTTGTCGTTGTTAAATCGAAACATGTTTCTCCATTCTCTCGTTTTGAGTACCGCCTTTAGGCGGCCTCAACGTTGCCTGATCGCCGCCTAAAGGCGGGACTCAAAACTCAATTAATCAACCCCTACGAGGGCATCGACACCGGCCGGGACCTCTTCAGGATCGATCTCGTCTTCCTGAATAAGTTCAACGTCGAGGCACAATGACTGAAGTTCTCGGACGAGCACATTGAATGACTCAGGAATGCCCGGCTCAAAGTTTGAGACGCCCTTAACGATCGTTTCATAGATCTTCGAGCGGCCGGCCACATCGTCGGATTTGCAAGTCAGCAATTCCTGCAGAATATGTGCCGCTCCGTACGCCTCAAGTGCCCAGACTTCCATTTCACCAAATCGCTGTCCGCCGAATTGTGCCTTACCACCGAGCGGCTGCTGCGTGATCAGCGAGTATGGCCCGATCGAGCGTGCGTGGATCTTGTCGTCGACCAGATGCGATAGCTTGAGCATATAGATGTATCCGACGCACACCTTTTGCTCGAACTGCTCACCCGTCAAACCGTCATAGAGACGCGTTTTGCCCGAGGGGCCGACCGACGGCGGAAGTCCGAGTTCGTCGTACTTCTCATTCGCCTTGGTGATGTAGCCCTTGATCTCGTCTTCGCTTGCACCGTCAAAGACGGGCGTGGCAAAGTGCAGACCCAAAACACGTGCGGCCCATCCGAGATGCGTTTCAAGGATCTGTCCGACGTTCATTCGCGACGGCACGCCAAGCGGGTTCAGAACAATTTCGACCGGCGTTCCGTCAGGCAGATACGGCATGTCCTCTTCGGGCAGAATGCGTGCAATAACGCCTTTATTACCATGACGACCGGCCATCTTGTCGCCAACGCTTAGTT
>JBDTMQ010000282.1:0-3168 GCA_039934155.1 Acidobacteriota bacterium
GAGGTCGTGATCGTCGATTCGATCCAGACCGTTTTCAGCGACAAGATCGAATCGGCACCCGGCAGCGTTTCACAGGTCCGCGAAGTCTCAGGCCAGCTGATGATGTTTGCCAAACAAACATCGACCTCCGTTTTTCTTACGGGCCATGTGACAAAAGAAGGCTCGATCGCCGGGCCCAAAACTCTTGAGCATATCGTCGACACGGTCCTCTATTTCGAGGGCGACCGGCATCACAATCACAGAATTATTCGAGCGACTAAAAACAGATTCGGGGCAGCCAACGAGATCGGTGTTTTCGAAATGACGAATGCCGGTCTTGTTGCCGTCGGTAATCCGTCAGAGCTTTTTCTACAGGAACGACCGGAAGGCGCAAGCGGATCGGTCGTGGCGGTTTGCATGGAGGGCACCAGGCCGATGCTGGTCGAGATACAGGCGCTGGTGTCCGGCAATCGATCTGCTTCCGGCCGTCGAATGGCTCAGGGTTTCGATTACAACAGAACGTCTCTGTTGATCGCGGTGCTCGAAAAACGTCTGGGATTTCAGCTTTCAGGCGACGATGTGTTTATTAACATTGCGGGCGGGCTCGAGGTTGACGAACCCGCGGCCGACCTGGGTGTGATTGCGGCTATCGCGTCCAGTTTTCGCAATGTGGAAGTGCCTCGCGAAACCGCCCTTTTCGGCGAGGTCGGCCTGACGGGTGAGGTTCGGGGCGTGTTGCAGGCACAGGCACGGGCTCGAGAGGCCCGCACACTCGGCTTCAAGAAGCTGATCGTTCCGAATTCGAACCGGTCAGGCATCGAAAAACTACTCGGAATACGTGTTGTCGGCGTCAAAAATCTGGAAGAAGCGTTGGATGAGTTGTTTTGATATCCGAATGACCAAGACGATCTTAAAAGAAGGTGACGAAGGCGTGACTCTGATAATCAAAGAGGCTAAAAAGCGTGACGCGTCCTCCTTCGACAAACGGCGGCCGGTCCATGTCGTGTACGGCGGCGCGAATCTATTCAAACACGATACGACGCAGAAGCTCGGACGAATCGCTCTCGAAACTCTCGACCGCTATTCGCCGAATTTCTCGGAATTCGCTGCCGCATTTCACTTAGGCGATTTTGCTTCCCTGCCACGTGATCATGACGCTGTCATCGCCCTTGACGCCCGGCTGAATGAAGACCCCGAACGTGTGAAGCGAGATTTTTATGCCGCGTGGTTTGCCTGGACCGTTTACAGGAAAACGCGTGAGAAGCTCGTACGCGAAGCGGTCGAAGATTTCAGGATCGATTTTGAAGACGGGTACGGGCACCGCTCTGATGACGAGGAAGATTCCGACGCCGCTACGGCAGCTGTCGAACTTGCCAAGGCAATAAGAACGGGCACAGCGCCGGCATTTATCGGAATTCGTGTCAAGTCCTTTGAGCCGGAAACTTACAACCGCGGCCTTCGCACTCTCGAGGTCTTTCTTAATACTCTGCTCGAATACAATAACAACGAGCTGCCGCCGAATTTTGCCGTAAGTCTGCCAAAGGTCTCTTCTGATAAAGAAACAAAAGCGTTAGCGGCACAGCTAAAAAAATTTGAACGCAACGCGGGTCTCGCTAAGCGATCGATCGAGATCGAGTTCCTGGTCGAAACATCCGAAGCGATAATTGACAAAAGAGGCCGCTTTGCGTTGGGACGGATCGCGAAGTCGTGCAAAGGGCGGTGCCGGTCCGCGCATTTCGGCGCCTACGATTTTACATCGGGCCTGGGCATCTCATCGAGATTCCAGGACATTCGGCATCCGGCCTGTGATCTGGCGAGGCAGTTGATGCTTTTGACTCTAAGGCCGCACGGGATCGGGCTTTCCGATTCGGTCACGACCGAAATACCGGTTGCGCCGCATAAAGGCGTAGACCTTGCTGAACAGCAGTTGAAAGACAACCGGAACGCAATTCATTCAGCCTGGCTGCATCATTTTGAGAACATCATGCGTTCTTATTCGAATGGCTTTTACCAAAGCTGGGACCTGCATCCCGCACAGCTACCCGCCCGTTTTGCTGCCGTGTATTCGTTTTTCCTCGATTCGCTGCCGTCACAAGCGGGCAGGTTAAAGGGTTTTATTGCAAAGTCGGCCAAAACTAACTTAACGGGAAACGTTTTTGACGACGCCGCTTCGGTTCGCGGCATCGTCACATTTTTCGTTCAGGGACTGAATTGCGGTGCGATCTCGGACGAAGAATTGACCGCCGCCGTCGGCATATCCGCTGACGATCTCAGACAGATCAATTTTAAGAGCTTGTAGAAAGATTCAGGACGGATGCTCGCCTGACATTATTTCCTCGAGAATAGCCTCTCGCGTGTCGCGCGGCGTGACGGGTTGGGACCTGGCTGTCCCTTCTGAAGCAACCATCGCCGGGGCCGCAAACGGTGATACATTAACCGGCAGGCCCTCATTCGCCAACCGGTCAGTAATTACACCGGCCACCAGGTCTTGTTCGAAACGCGAAATATCGATGAATTTCACACCGATACCCGTGTCTTCGAATCTATAGATCGCTTTGCACCGAAGGGGTATCTTGTTCCGATTTAACATCGGTATCTCGAGCCGAAATTCGTCGCCCGGATAGACGTTCTCTTCCCACTCAGTAAAACATCCGCCGATGCTTATTTGCTGAAGTAGTGTTTCCTGCGGCTCACCAAATTTATTGATCAGCGTACATGGGATATCAAGCGAGAATCGAATGTGTTTTCGTTGGTCGATGGACATGAGTCTTTAATGATACGGGCGGGATGGGCGAATCGGTGTCGCTGATCGTATTTTAGCTACATGTACAGGTGCTGTGCAACTATTATTTCCGCTGTATTAAAACGCTTACCGCTAACTGGCGGTAATGCACACAGCAGGAGACGTATGACTTGGACGCAAAAAAGCCGCCCTTTCCGGCGGCTGTTATTTTATAGTAGGTCATGATCCTAAACAGTGACGGCTTCGCTTTGCGAGCAATGCTTATTGAACGCTTCGATCAGCGCTTCAGCGATCATCGTCGGATGGCGTCCTTCGAGATCCTTTCTTTCGAACAACTGGACCAGTTTTCCTGCTTTCATAAAACCTATCGACGGCGACGACGGCGGAAATCCTTCAAAATAACCTCGCGCCGTGTCGGTGGCGTCGATGTCGGCTCCGGCAAAAAC
>JBDTMQ010000283.1:0-15359 GCA_039934155.1 Acidobacteriota bacterium
GAGCTGCCACAGAAGACGATCGCGGCAAGTGATGCAAGGGTTCGGATCAGAGTTTTGTTACCGCACATATATCCTCACAAGGACCTCTTAACGGAACAACCTGTTGCTTGAGTTAGAACCGTGGATTGCTGAATGGCATACCGTGCATTGCTGATAGCGGACGGTAGCCTGGTTGTGCAGGCTCGGCGCCTGCGGCGAAAGCTCCTCTGAAATTCCGGTGTGGCACTCCAAACAAAGCTGCCGGACCTGTGCGCGTTTGAGCAGTTTCGGATTTGATGAGCCGTGGGGCGTGTGACATGCCGTGCAGCCCTCGATCTTTAACGGAGCGTGTTCAAAAACGAACGGCCCTTGCTTATTTGCGTGGCATTTAATGCATGCCGAATCTGTGCCGATAGAGAGCTTTGTTTGCTTTGCCTCAAAACCGCCATGGGCATTATGACAGTCGCTGCAGGTCATCGTTCCCTCTAACACCTTGTGGTGAAAGGGCTTGGTAAATTGTGATTTGGTCTCGTTGTGGCATGAGATGCAGAGCTGGGGTTCGCTGGACTTGAGCATCGCCCTTGACGCGAGCGTCGGTCTCGTACGGGTTGAGCCTGCAACAAATTCGCCCGATCCCAATTTGCCCGAGCCGAGCTCAGCGCCGTGGGCCGAATGGCAGTCGGTACAACCGATGTTGTTTCGCCAGTGTTCGCCGCGGCGAAAATTGTTATGGCTTTCTTTGCCGGAATGACAGCTCAGGCAGGTCTCTGATACCGCCTTTGAATTCATCGTTTTGAAGGAAATGATCTTTGTTATGTCACCGCTCGATTCGACGTGATCGCGGCCCGGCCCATGACACGCTTCGCAGCCGGTGACCTTGTTTTTCCAGGCGGCTGTTTTATCAAGCTCGCCGTGACGTGTGTGCGAGACGCGCTTGAACTGGTCCTCGTGACAGGCGGCGCAGGTTTCACTTCCAACGTATTTATCATCGGCCGCGCTGACCGGAGGGAATTCATTCAATTCCGCCGCGGATCTGAAAACCGGGAAGTTGCCGGCGCCGCTCAGACTCGCGGCCGCCAGAAAGACAAGCAACGCACCAAACGAGACGAGTTTGATCCGTTTATGATCGAGTTTCATTTGACCTCTCCTGCCCGACGATTAGCGGGCATTGGACTCTAAAGCTTTGAGTGAGAATGCCTTCCGGTCTTATCCTATTCCGCATAAAACTGAGCGTCTGTGATGAGCATCACAAGGCGGCACATACCGAGGGGCGTTGGCGATCCCGGTTGACGCCGTCGATCAGCCGGCGGCCCGGTCCGCATGACCTTTGCCTGTGCTGACGAGACTGCGAAGGTGGTTCTTGTTCGGTATGTGCAGCATGCCGTCCTCAAGATCTATCAGACCGCGCTCTCGAAACGTTCTGAGCAGCCGTGTGACCGTCTCGCGGCTGGTGCCGATCATCTCGGCGATCTCTTCATGAGTATATGGTTGTCGGATGGTCGCCGATTCGCCGCCGTTCGGGGATAGGTCGCACCACTCCAGGAATAAACGGGTCAACCTTCCGCTGACCGACGTCGATAATCCTAGCGTACAGATCCTTGTATACGCCTTGCGGTAAACTCTGCCGAGTTCTTTCATCGCCTTCAGTGCGATCAGCGGACTGGAGTTGAGCAGATTTTCGAAATCACGTTTATTTATAAACCCGATCAGGCAGTCGTCGATCGCGCTAGCCGTTCCCTCGTGCGGCGTCCCGTTGACTATGGCTGACAGGGCGAGCACCTCGCCGGGTTCCACGACCCTTGCAATGATCGCCTTACCTTCCTCGGAATGGGTCGAGAGTTTTATTCTTCCGGAGCAAAGGACATATACGCCGCCGGCGCGCTGGCCTTCAAAAAATAAGGTCTTTCCGCGAGGATAGCGGCGCGTCGATTTTAACTCGCCGAGTTTCATCCATTCAGGAGTTTGAAGATCGCAGAAATGTTCCTCCGTTCGGAACGGGCAACCGCCGCAATTAAACTTGATTCTGTGTTTTAGGGATATTGTCATTGAGGTTCCTGTCTGGGTCGCCGCTCAGAACGTCGGCGCCGGATATATTTCACCCGTTCTCGAATCGCAAAAGGGTCGTTGAGCCGCCCTCCCGAACAAGATCGATGCCATCGTCGCTCCCGTCCGAGGAATAGACAGGACGAAGGCTTCGGACGTCGCGAACCACGTGAGTATAACCGTCGAGCATGATCTGAACGATCGGATGGCCGTCGTCAAATTCCACGTCCAGTCCGAGAAGGGGGAGGCCATCCTCAAGCCAGTAATCGTTGGCAGTGCCGCCGGTTATCTGGTAAAGGCCGATCCGCGTCGGGCGCTTTTTGTTTGCATTAAAGTAGAATTTCAAAAAATCCGTCCAACTCTTTTTTGCGTCAATTTCCGTCATTGTTCACCTCTAATTCGTTCGGGCCTTTGCTTTGGCCTCAATGCAGTTTGTCAGCTTTTCTTCAAACAACTTTGCCGAAACGGTCAGATAGTCCTGCGTTGTGATCAACCCGACGAGTTTGTCCCCGCGCACAACGGGCAAACATCCGATGTTCCGCTCCCGAAGTAACTCCAGGGCTACCAATGCGGACGTACCGGGTTCGACGGTAATAAGTTCAGTGTGCATTATCTTGCGGACCGGCATGCGTTTGCTGGTATCGGTTCCGACGGCGATCAGCTCAAGCAGGTCGCGGTATGAAACAATGCCGATCAGACGGCCCGAATCATCTTCGACCGGTACATGGCGGATGTGCTTCCACCTCATTAGGCTTGCAGCCAGATCGACCGCGTCCTCGGGCCGGACAGTAAAAAGGTCAGTGGACATGAATTGCTCGACGGTCATGTAGTTGTCGATCCAATCGGGTTGACGCGGTATCTCGGCCAGTGCCCATTCGTGGATCGGCAGCGAGCGTTCCTGATTCTCCTTCATTGCGGCGGTTAAGCTGCGCATCTTCACATTCATCTTTGCCCGTTTATCCATTCGCTCAAGCGAATCAAGGACCCATTGCGAACCTGTGCGGCCCGAGCTTACCCGGCGCTCCACGATACCGAGATATTTTGCGATGTCGGCCTCGCATACGCCGGCTTTCTCAAGCCCACGCCGTGCGGATGGCAGGAGGTGCTCGAGGATCAGCCGCGACGTGCGGTACGACTGTCCGTCGACCCAGATCATTTGAGAATTCAGGCCGTAGCGGGCAGCATTGAAGAAATTAGTTTTTGCCGCGCCGAACGACATCTTTTCCTTCACATCGCCGAGTTCATCCGGAAGCTCGTTCATGAGTCCCAGGAAAAATGCCGCATTGGCGATCTCGTCCGGAACTGACGGGCCGGCCGGCAAATATCGTGCTTCGATCCTCAGACCGGGTTTGCCGTCAATGATCCCGTAACAGGCGCGGTTCCATCGCCAGATCGTTCCGTTGTGCAGCTGCCATGCCTTGAGTCTCGGGACGCCGCCTTTTTTCACGATCGCAAGTGAGTTTTCCTTGCAGGATTGAGCCAGCAGGACGCGAAAACGTATCGCATCCTCACGCAGCACCTCGAGTATGTCGCGATCGACCCATTGGCTGCCAAAATTGACGCGAGGCTGTTGGTTGCGCTCTCGGTGAACCGGCGACCGTGTATCGGTAGCGTGCTGGAATAGCGCCAGGCGCGTTTCCTGCCACAATCGATGATTCAGCAGGATCGGTGAATTAACGGCCGCTGCCAGTACCGGACCGGCGATAGCCTGTGCCCAGTTGTAATGCCTGGCAAAATCTCTCGCACCCACCTGCAAATGCACCTGAAAACTGGTGTTGCAAAATTCGATGAACGTATCCTGCAGCGTCAGCTGCAGCTCATCAGTGCCTTTTATCTGGATATGTCGGTCGCTGCCGTGCAGTTCGGTAACTACACGGTTTATTTCGTAATAGCGGGGATCGGGCGTCAAATTCCTTTCTGTCAGGTCCGAGGCCTGGATCGTGGGCAGTATTCCGGCAAGCACGATACCGGCATCAAACTGTGACGCTGCATGCCGAACCTTGCCGAGTATTTCGTCCAATTCGGCGGCCATGTCGGCAAGACAATTGCCGGTGAACGATCGGGGTGTAAGGTTTGCTTCCAGATTGAATCGTCCGATCTCGGTCGTCAGCCGCCCATCGGCAGCTACTTGCATTACCTCGGTGACCAGTGGAGCGGGATGAAGCGACGAATCGACCAGAAACATCTCTTGCTCGGCCCCGATCCGCTTAACGTTCTCTTCGAGACGGTCGTTTAACAGTAGAAGTTCAAGCGCGTATAGATCATCCAATACGCTGCGGGTGAACGACCGCATCTCGGACTCACCGTAATTTGCTGTGACTTTCTTATCTCCCATTTTCCTGTCCTCGTGGCTCGGGCTGATCTGGAATGTCTAAACTTATACGGGAATTTTTCGTCATCACAACACGCCAAAACGCAATCAGGATGCCACCGTCGGGAGAATCGCCGGAGGGCGTAGTTTCGGCTTTTCACCCCGGAATACTGTTTCCGCCGGTAATTACGGGCGTGAAATACTTCGCAACCCCCGAGCGAGTTGCGAGATTTCCCACCGTCTGAGTGTGGAATGGACGAGGCAGGTGTCCGGAACTTCACGGGCCTTTTAGCCGCACATGCAGCCCCCGACAACAGAGGAATTCGGATCTTTCACCGATCAGTTAGAAATTGTTCCTGGTACGGGCATGTCGCCGCTCTGTCCGAAGTGCCGTTGAAGGATACCGCCGGCTGACCGAAGTACCCACCAGGCGCCCGTCGATGGCCGGAATACGGTAGGATCGATCCTGCCGTCGCCGTCATAATCGCCAGGCGAGACCAAATCACCGGGCTCTCCCCAATGGGTCGAATAGATGCCGCCCGTGCTTTTGAGGACGAACCATTCGCCTGTAGCAGGTCTGAAAACTGCAGGATCCTTGCGACCGTCGCCATCAAAGTCGCCCGAGACAGGCACATCGCCGGCGATGCCCCAGTTCACTTGCGTGACCGGGCCCATAGAACCGGCCATTTGCCAGGTTCCGGTGGAGGGCCTGTAAACAGCTTGATCGGCTATGCCGTCGCCGTCAAAATCGCCCGGCTGCGGAATGTCGCCGCTACTGCCGAATTGCGTTGCGGTAAAGCCGCTGCCGAAATAAACGTACCAGACGCCGTTTGCCGGTCTGAAAACCGCGAGGTCCGACTTGCCGTCACCGTTATAGTCCGCCGGTACCGGAATATCGCCTGGAACGCCCCATGAAGTTCCGCTGAATGACCCGTTTTCCGAATCGACGATGTACCAGTTGCCGTCGGTTGGACGCCAAACGGCAAGATCGGCCGTTCCGTCGCCGTCAAAATCGGCCGGGACGAGAATGTCGCCTGCGACGCCGAACGAACGAGACTCATAACCGCCGCGCGAAAGGTCGAAGTACCACGTGCTTTCTCCGGGCCGGAAGACGGAAACGTCCGCTCGGCTGTCGCCGTCGAAATCGAAAGCCGCCATCCCGGCCTGTGTGATCGAGATGGCTTGCCCGGCGACCGTGACCAACACCGTACGGGGACCGCGACGGTTCCGCTCGACGTAAAATCCAAGGGTTCCGGAGCCGTTCGTAAGCGGCGATGTGACCGTCACACCCGGCGACGACGACCGGCCTTCCCACACACAGCCCGAAGCCGTCGATATACTCAACGTAAAAAATCCGCCGGCCGAGGTGACGTCGAGCTGTTTGTCAGACATCGAATAGCTGCACGCGGATGGGCCGGCGGTAAAATTGGCGGTCGTGTCGCTGTTCAAACCCGAGATCGACAGCGGCCCATCGAACGTGAAACCGGCAACTCTGGCTGACAAAACAAAACTCGAACCCGGCAGATTGGCGATCGTGTAATTGCCGTTGGCATCTGTCTCGGCCAACTGCTCAAGGTTGAAAACATCGGTACCGCGATAGATGCCTACACCCTTCATCGGTGTGCCGTTTCGCGTCACCTTTCCGGTGATCCGAAAATTCGAGCCTGTGTCGCCGACAAAATTCGAATTCTGAATGTTGCTTTGAAGGTTGACGAAGACCTTCGACACGGGTGTGAATTTGATCGTCGGGTGCGAAGGTGTGACCGTATACGTCGCGTATTTGGGAAGGCCGGGACAGCCGTAAACTACGGTGCCGTTCGACATAGTTCCCACGCTGCAGCGCTGCGGGCCGGCAAGATTCGCGCTTGTTACCATAACGGCCAGGTCTGCTGCGCTGCTTAGGCCAAGGGTCGACCCGACCACGACAATAGCGCCGCCGCTATCGGACAAAAAATTATATACAGTATTTTGTTTTTGTCCTGCGAACCTCTGCGAACCGTAGCTCTGGGTATCGTCGAATACTGTCAGGGTAAAGTCATTGATCCCTTTCGGGACCGCGATCGAGTAGTTCTCATTCGCGAAGAGAACAGAATTGAGGACTGTGCCGTTCAGAGAACGCGCCACAACGGTAACGCCGCTGATCGGCAGACGTCCGGTGACTGTGATACCGGCGGGGAGGTCGGCCGGATGGTAGATCAGTGTGAACGCACCGCTGCCGGCGGCGCCGGCCCGGCCGTCAACAGCGATCCAATAGTCTGTCCCAACCGTGGCTGCAAAAGTGACGCGGCTATAAGATGTATTCGAAATGTTGTCATTGGCGGCCACCCGGACCAGGCCGGAAAATCCGGTACCGGTATAGATCGCAAGCAGCGTGTCGAATGACGAACCGCCCAGCGTGAACGCGAAGGTCCCTTCACGCGGGGCACGCCAGCGATACCAAACTGAGTTGACCCCAGCTACTCCGGCGTGGGCCGGTTCGCCCGCCTGTCGCGTAGCATCAAATGTATAGCCGCGAACCTCACCCGCCGCGCCCTTGAGCTGCGCGGCATTTGCAAAGTCGTCGTTTTCCGTCTTTGGCAGCAGCATGATCGTATATCGTCCGCCAGTTGAGCTAAGGTGCGCAGACTGTGCCGCAATAATATAGGTGCCGGTTTGCGTGAGGGTTTGAACGATACGGGCGTTAGTTCCGCCGCCTCCATTATCGTCAAAAACGGACTGGCCGTTCGGGGCGATAAGGGTCAGCGCCGCGTTAAACTCAACCGAGTTCATCGTGATCGCTACCGATCGGCCTGCGATCCCTTCGAAATGATAAAACTGAGCAAGTCCGA
This sequence comes from Acidobacteriota bacterium, assembly GCA_039934155.1. Taxonomy (GTDB): domain Bacteria; phylum Acidobacteriota; class Blastocatellia; order Pyrinomonadales; family Pyrinomonadaceae; genus OLB17. The sequence goes on from JBDTMQ010000283.1 coordinate 7,162, forward strand.
CCATTTCCGGGCAGCCGCGAAGCTTACGTGCCACCCATTTGCCTATCTCGAGGTCGTCGGATTCGCAATCACTTAAGCCGACGAATATCGCAAAATCTCCCCCGGTAAAATGCTGCTTGTGCGACGACGCGCGGATCTCGAACGGCTCAGCGGAGTAAGGAATGAAAGTCACACGGGAATTACGGTTGCTTCCCTCACCACTGCCGGAATCGGCTTCGATCAATTCGCCGTTCGGTCCATAAACGCTGAGCAGCGACACGAAATTGTCGGAATACATGTTTACAACAACCTCGACGCCTGGTTCGCCGACGAACTGATAACTCTGATAATAGCGGCTGTCACTGAAACAATCCGTTTCTGAAAGTGCGCCTACATATCCCGGCCCGGCCTGGATAGGCGTCGGCGTACAGCTATTCGGCTGCTGAGCATTCGGCGTTGCTGCCAGAGTGCTTGAGTTGGATACGCATACAAAAAAGACGGCCGCCGCCATTAAGGCCGCAGCGTGGATCAGACGAGACCGTTTTTTATTCAACATTCGCGTTACCATACACACCGAAAAATGCCATAAATATGCTACCGGCTTGACGCCTTGTATCTCGGGGATTTGCAGAAATATTTCGTCTTTTTGCGGCTGATCTTCAAAATGGGACAGAACTGTGGATATCACGGTCTGTGCCTGTGGCAACATGCGTTAAAAGTCCTCTGACTCGCGGATAGAATTGCTCCGATCGAGTATTGCGAAATTATCGTTAAATCGGAGTGTTATATGGCCTTTAGAAAATGTTTTCTTACTTTCGGTCTCTTTTTCACATTCTTTGCCTTTGGCTCGGTCAATGGTTTGGCGCAATCTAACCCGGATAAAACGCTGTCGCCTTATTTCTATGTTCAGGGCGATCCGCGGGTGGACAGTCTTCCGCTTAAGGACACACGAGTTGACGTTGCTATCTCGGGAGTGATAGCGGATGTCCGCGTCGTGCAGACGTATCTCAATCAGGGATCAAGACCCATCAACGCCCTCTACGTGTTCCCGGCTTCTACCCGGGCCGCTGTCTACGGGATGCGGATGCGCATTCGCGATGAGATCATTACTGCGAAGATCAAGGAGCGGGAAGTTGCGAAACAAGAGTTCGAGGCGGCGAAGAAAGAGGGGAAAAGCGCGTCTCTGCTCGAACAGGATCGTCCGAACGTGTTTACCATGAATCTGGCGAACATAATGCCCCAGGATCAGATCGAGATCGAACTTCGGTATACCGAACTGCTCATACCGATCGACGGCGTTTATGAGTTCGTTTACCCAACTGTCGTGGGGCCGCGATATTCATCCGAACAGGGCGATACAGAAGGGAAAAGGGTAAAGACAGCGCATCTTCATGAGGGACAACAACCGACGAGTGCGCTTCACATTTCAACGCGCGTGTCTGCCGGTCTGCCGATCCGGGAAATAAGCTGCCCCTTACACCAGATCTCGCCGGAATGGGCAAGTCCAAACGTCGCACAACTGACACTCGACGATCCGGATCCATATCAAGGCGATCGCGATTTTATACTGAGATACCGATTATCAGGTGAACAGATCAAAACGGGACTCCTTCTGTTTCAGGGCGAGAATGAGAATTTCTTCCTATACATGGCCCAACCGCCCGAGCGGGTAAAGATCGACGAAATACCGCCGCGGGAATACATTTTTGTTGTAGATGTCTCAGGCTCGATGGAGGGATTTCCGCTGAATACAGCCAAGCAGCTCCTCCAGGAGTTGATCGGAAATCTTAGACCTAACGACTATTTTAACGTCGTACTTTTCTCAGGCGACTCGACGGTGCTCTCAGAGCATCCGCTTCAGGCTAACCGCGACAACATCGCACGCGCGATCGACCTTCTGGACCAGCAGCGCGGAAGCGGCGGAACAGAGCTGCTTGAGGCGATGAAACGAGCGGTCGAACTGCCTCATGAGAACGGGATGTCGCGAAGCCTGATCGTCGTCACCGACGGATATATTTCTGCCGAAAAAGGCGTGTTCGATTACATTCGGGAAAATTTGGGCCACGCCAATATCTTTTCGTTCGGCATCGGTTCGTCCGTCAACCGATACCTGATCGAGGGTGTTGCAAAGGCAGGAATGGGCGAACCGTTCGTCGTGACGAATGAAGCCGAGGCGGCATCGATCGCGTCGAGATTCCGGGACTACATTGAGAATCCGGTTTTGACACAGGTCAAAGTTCGCATAAATGGCTTCGATACTTATGATGTTCAGCCGGTTAACCTGCCCGATCTGTTTGCCCGCCGTCCGATCATCCTTTACGGCAAGTGGCGCGGGCCGATAACCGGCGCATTTGAACTTACAGGTCAGACCGGCAACGGTGATTACTCAAGTATTTTGGACGTTCAGTCCGCTCAGCCTGATGAGGGTAATCGGGCGATACGTTATCTTTGGGCACGTTCCCGGATTGACGAACTCTCCGGTTACGGCGCGAGCAATACAGATGACGCGAGCATCAAAGAGATAACGTCGATCGGTCTTAAGTACAATCTGCTCACTCCGTACACGTCGTTCATCGCCGTCCGGGAAAAGATCGTCAATCCTCAGGGAGACGCAGCGGACGTGAACCAACCGCTTCCGCTGCCGCTCGGTGTAAGCGACATGGCGGTCGGCAGCGAGCCTGAGCTGATCTGGATGATACTGTTGGCCGCGGCATTTGCGATACCTGTCCTTGTACGCCGGCGGGTTGGCGTTAATTCCTTTTCCGACATGGCCGCGAAATGAACATCGGAATACATCGACAATTAAAACCAAGGCTGATCGCTCAAGCCGCAGTCGTTCTGGCGATCGCCTTTGGTATGAAACTCGGGTATTCGGTCTCAAACGTCAACGAACTGAAATGGATCCTGGCTCCCACAACATTTTTCGTCGAACTCGTAACAGGTGAGGAATTTTGGTTCGAGTCCTATACCGGATACATGAACCGCGATCATTCGTTTTTGATCGCGGATTCGTGCTCAGGCGTTAACTTCCTGATCATGGCATTCTTGATGTTATGTCTCTTAAAGATCCGGAAGGGACTGATAACACGGGTCAGCTGGATCTTCATCCCGGCCGCGATCATTACGGCCTATTTTTCGACCATCACCGCAAACACGGTTCGCATCGCCGTCGCGATTCGTCTGCATCGAATGTCGCCTGAGATGGTCTGGATCAATCCTGAACAGCTCCATCGACTCGAAGGTATCCTTATTTACTTCGGCTGTTTGATGTTGCTGTACGGGTGCGCCGAGAGTTTGGAAGATACAGCTTCAAGACGTTTCGACGCCCGACACAGTTTGTTTCGCCGATCGCTGATCCCTCTTTCCATTTACTGGTTAATGACACTAGGCGTCCCCGTTCTGACCGGTGCGTACCGCCAGGGAGGCAGTTTTTGGGAACACTCGCTCTTCGTCCTGTTCACGCCTGCGATCCTCCTTCTCCCACTCGCTGCGATCAGATGGCTGTCAAAACGACCAAGCCCATCTCACTATCAAAGCGAACACGCCTTCCGCTCATTTCCGTATTCTTAGCGTGAACCGGTTTTCTCCTTTCTGACTTCTCGCCCAATCGACGGCTGAGCCGATCATCGATGACCGGGCTTTGATGTTTGCGATGCCGCGGCTGCCATTGATCTTTCCGTCGGGATCGAACGCATCGCCATTGTCGCCGATCGAAAGTACGAACGCATCGGGCGTATCATCCAGCTCCATTTCTATGAAGTCCGCATTTGAATGGCTCCGGATATTTGTCAAAATTTCCTGAGCGATCCGATAGACCTGAAGTTGGACGTGCATCGGGAACACAAGCCTTTCTTCCAGATTCTCGGTCGCGAAAAACCGATGGTTTTCGACCGCCCCTTTCAGCAGAAACTCAAGCGCAGCCACAAGCCCCACGTTCTCGAGGACCGACGGGCTCAGATCTTCACAGATCCTTCGCACCTCGCCGGAAATAGCCTCGATCTCGTTTCTGAAAGCGGCGATCGCGGGTTTCGCGTTGTCACTCATCAACATCAGGCTTCTTAGATCGGCAAGCGTTTGATCGTGCAGGTCGCGAGCGATACGGCGACGTTCACGTTCTGCCTCGTTGGCGAGATCAAGCTTTGCCGCGGCAAGCTCGCGGTTGCGCACCAGCACACGACGGTTCGCGACGAACGCCCATATCAATCCCAGCAAAGCGATCACGAGCAGTACACCGAGCGCCGTCGCCGTCCACGGAAAAGGCGCCTTTGCGACCGTGAAACGGATCGTCAACGGTTCGGATGCGAGCAGGTCACGGTTGAACGCGATCGCTTCGATCCCATATTCGCCTGCCGCGAGTCCGGTTGGCGAATACTGAAAATCGTTCGACAGCCGGCGGTCGATCTCTTCGCCCTTTCCGTTTCTCAAAACGAACGCATACTGAAACTCTTCGGGAAACGTCCGGCTGCTTTGCCCGGCCACCTCGATCAGTAAGGAGTTTTGCGGATATTCCAGATCGATCTCTCCGGCAAGCTCCGAGAGATCATGCACACGCTGGCTGAGCAATCGTATCGGGATCAGTTTTGGCGCGATCGAGCCAGGTTTATATTTCACGACGCCGCGATTTGTAGCAACGACCAAGTGATCGCCGGACGGCTGGATAGAGAACGCTTTTTCAGACGGCAATCCCTGTTCGAATGCAATACTGGAAACGAGCCATCCAAATCGATCGTCACGACGCGCGTGTAAAAGGCCGCGTGTTGTGGAGGCCGCCCACACATTACCGTCTCGTTCAAAGACATCGCGAACGTCCTCGACGTCAATGATCTTCTCAACGCTCCCGTCCTCAAGAAGAACGAAAACACCGTGTTGCCCGGCAATATAAACGGGACCGGCAGCCGCCCCGCTTGAAACATTCCACACATTCCAGATGGTTCCGCTGTCGAGTTTGTCGCGGCCGGTTTCGCCGGTCATCGCACCGCCGGAATAACTAAAAAGCCCCCGATCAAGTGTCCCGATCCAAAGCTTATCCCGCCGTTCGCCGATGGCAGTGATCGTCGGATCAGCGATGATAAGTTTTGGAATGTCGTCAGTAACGTCGAATATTCCCTTTCCAAAAACGGCCGCAAAGTCACGCATGTTGAACCCCGCGAAACCGCGAACGTCACCGTCCAAAAGTTTTCTTCCCGAAATATCGAACAAACCGACCGGCGTCCCGACCAGTGCCGACGACCCGTACCTGTCCCTGACGGCATAGATGACCTTATTCTTAAAGGCGGGCAGCTCTCTCCAAGAGTCAGTTTTATCGTCGAACCTGAACAGGCCACGATTGGAGCCCGCAAACAGCAAGCCTCGTTCGCCCGGCTCTTGATAAAGGATCCGGATAAAGTTGCTGTTTGCAATGTCAGACACCGTCTGCTGTTCGGCTCCGAGTCGATCGAATCTGCTCACGCCGCGGTTCGTGCCGATCCACAACACGCCTTCGCGATCGGTAAAGAGCGCATAGACCGTGTTCGACCGCAGGCCTCCCGACGTGTTCTCAAAGGTGTAAGCCTTTTTAACTTTTGAGTCGGTGATATGGAACAAACCAAATCTCTCTGTTCCGGACCAAAGGCCGCTGTCGTTAGTCTCGAGCGCAAGGACATCCGCTGTCGGCGCCGGGATCCGCAAAACGCGGGAACCGGTTTCTGTACGATAAAGCCCGCTGACGCCCCTCGGAGCATCGGTACCCAGCAGGAGTTTCCCGCTTTCGTCTTGAGCAAGCGCATTTACAAATAAAGGTTTCGGCACGATCGAAAGTTCCGAGGCGTTCCCGTCCGCGATCACAAATAGGCCTCGGCCCGAGGTGCCGGCGAGAAGCCTTCCGTCAACGTCGATCAGACTGTTTACGGTGAGCGCGCTGCCGTCAGCGGCCTGAATGGGCGTTGTGAGAATATTTTCAGCAGTGCGCGTGCCGGCAGGGCCCAGGTTAGCGCGCAATATCATACCGGTGTCTGTGCCGAGGAAAACTTCGGTTCCCGCCAGGATGACCGTTATGCCAACGTCTTTCGTACCCTCGACCAATTGAAAGCGGTTATCGGAGAAAATGAAAGCCCCTGCCCGAGTTCCTACCCACAATTCGCCGGATGGGGACGTTCTTAAGGCAAGCACTCGATCGGTCGCGGCGCCGCCCGGTGAATAATTTTGTATGCGCCGGCCATCGAACCGGGCAAGGCCGTTATCCGTGCCGAACCACATAACTCCGTCGGGCGTTTGCGCTATGGTCCGCACACTGTCCGAAGGCAGCCCGTTAAACACCGTGACCGAGCCCCATTGATGAAAATTTTGAGCACCGGGCAGCGGCGTCGGCGATGGCGCACGTAATGGCGTCGGTGTTGGCGACGCGCCTGGGGATACTTCCGGCGAAGGGGTCGGTGTTGGTCGCGGTTCTTGAGCGAAGAAATTAGCGAATATAGATGCGCTTATCAGCAAGAGAACGGACAAAGCCGAAAACGCCTTTGGTCTGATCGATACGTGCATCCACTTTTATTCCGGTGATTGACGAAACCGCTTTCGGTCGCGATCGAGCCATTCGGTCAATTCAGATTCTGACTTTTCGAGTTCGTCGCTGTTGATAAGACCGCGGCGAATTGCTTCAAAAAATGCACGGGTCCGCGGATTGAAAGCCAGCTTGTCATATTCCTCAAATTCAGTTCCCGCGGAATGTGCCGGAAAGAGCTTTTCGTAAAGTGTTGCCAGGCGGCTCTCAACACCCCTGAGGCTGAGACTGCACTTTCTGGAGATGGCCCAATTTGATAAACCAAGCGCCAGAAATCTTAAAGCTTCTGTTTCGAATTCAGTAAGCAGCGGTCGCTGAAAAGAATCTTTGAATGCCGGATCGATCATGTCGGCCCCGTCCTCGAGCACGGCCGAAATAAACCTGAGAAACCTTTCTTCGGGATTGTTTTTGTGTATAAAACCGTAGGTCGGCTGAGGATCGGTCATCCGAACGATCTTTCTGATCTCGTTTATATAGATCTCGTGCGGAAACTGGGTCCAGAAAATGATCCGGGCATCAGGAACCTCTCGCCAGATGGCACGGGCGGCTTTCACACCCGAGAGCTTGGGCATTTGAATGTCAAAGATCGAAAGGCTCGGCCGATTGTCGATCGCAAGTTTGACGGCCGCCTCGCCATCAGTCGCCTCTATCAAAGGCAGGTGTGACTCGAAATTGCTAGTGAGCAGGTTCGCGAGGTAGCGGCGTTGAGCCTCATTATCTTCAGCGATCAATATAGACACAAATTTGTTGGAAAGGTATATCGAAATTTACTGATCGGACCGTTTCGCCGATTATAACAGGATTACACCCCCATAAAGATCGTAGAGTTTTGTTGTCTTGAGAAAAAGGGGCAACACGCCGAAACCCGGTTGTGGATATCCTCACTGTCCGGGCCGTGCCAGGACACTTGGACCGGTTCACAAAACGGGCTAAAACATTTACATACTTTCGGAGGATGAGATCAATGACGATGGTTCACTTCTCAATTCGCGTGCTGGTTTTTGCCGGCGCACTTCTTCTTGGCATCACTGCTGTTTCCGCGACGCGCTTCGTCATTTCGACGACAGCGAACGTGATAAGACCTGCTTCGGTTTCAGAACGTGTTGTTTCAAACGCAGAGCAGGAACCAGCCGCAGTGATCGACGCCGTCGACAGAACCGTGGACACCTCGGGCGAGACGTATGCTTTCGACCCAAGCGGCGAGTACTCGCTGGATACCGACACCGTGCCACGAGCATTTGCCGACATTGAGTATCTCACTATCACGGCCCGCGAGTACCGAGAAGAGAATGGCACGTACGTAAATCGGCCGATCGTACCTGTCGGGACGCTTAAAAGTAAAAGAGACCTGCAACTAACAAAGATCGCGATCGCCGATCGAGAGATCTCGTTCGAAACCGACTCGGTAGACGGCATCAGCTATCAATTCGTTGGCCAGTTTCCCATCTCGAGCGAGATCATCAACTGTGAAACCTGCGAGTTCCCGGGCGACCTTAACGGATATCTGATCAAATTGAAAAACGGAAAGGTGATCGCCCAATTCGATGCGAATTTCTATAGCGACGGGTGCTAAAGAAGTAATTCTGACCACAAATACCAAAATAAGAGAAAACCCTGTACCAAAATTAAAGCGGCCGCCAAAACGACGACCCACATCGATGGCGTCGCCGCAGGCCGTGGCGGC
>JBDTMQ010000284.1:0-5332 GCA_039934155.1 Acidobacteriota bacterium
ACGCTTTTCCTGTACAATAGCCGTACTTACAAGTGAAACGCTTTTGGTCGAAATCAGCTTTCATCACTCGGCACCAGCTCCTTCGGACGTTTTAACTCCATATTCGAAAGATGAAGGATAAGGCAGTAACTATCGCCCTTTACTCGTCCCTCAAGAAATGCGTTATATGGTTTGCCACCGCGGTACATAACGACCGGATCTTTCCCGGTCTCGCCGCCGCGCAATAACAACAACGAATCACGCTTATCCAGCTCTTTCGCGATATCATACAGAAAATCGAAGGTCAGGCCGTTTATGTGAACTAACTGTTTTTTGTTCGTAAAGACAAAATTGCTGATGGCTTCTTTCTTTTTGATAAATTTACCTGTCCATCTAAGCGGTGTCTCGGTATTGATATTTTGAGGCTCTTTACGACGGGGACGTCGATCCCTCACAGTTCCGTCGGGATTTTTTATGACTTCGAACTCTTCCACTGCATGCACGATCCCGCGTTTTGAAACGTACACTCGCGAAGTGTCGGACAGGTAAGATCCGAACTCTTCCAGATCCACCTCCGGATCGGATTTGACCAAAACGTCGGCCAACTTTTCGACTTTTTTCCGCCGTTTCATTAACGACGCCAGATCGTGGGAAACATCGGTTTTCAGCACTTTTCTCGTTACGATCGGTCGGCCATTGCTGTCAACATAGCGAACGTCTCGTCGAGGCAGCAGACCTTCCAACGCAACGACAGCATCCCGGTTTTTTGCGTTTGAAATGTTTATGGGCATATCTGTACGACCTGTTTACAAAAGCTCGAAATCGATGTCTTCCGCGGCTAGCTGTTGTTCCTCAGGAGCATCAAGAACAGCAGCCTGGTTAAGTTTGACGAATTCGATCCTGGCCTGTTTCCCGACCACCATGAACGCGTCTGTCTTGCTGCCGACGATGAAGGCACTGTCATGATCGACGCCGCCGCGGTAGCTAAAGTCGAATTTGTATATTTGCTCTCCGTCGAGATGATCCTGGAGATAATCCAGGCGCTCGCTGTCTGACGGCTGCAGTAGGTAGATCGACCTTACGATATGTGCGAAATAATCGTCCGGCGTCGCCGGAGAAAGCACATTCGTCTGATCGAAAGAGGACGATACCTTTTCGATCGGATCCCCGTCATCATTTATTGGTTGAAGGTCGGTCCTTGATATCGAGTCGCCATCTTCATTCAAGGTCAAAAGTGCCGTTCCGCCCTTGTCGATCAAGGTCCGTCCATCCGCTGCGAGCACTTTGAGCGATGCTTCGTTGCCGCGTTCGTCAAAGGCCTCGATCTCGATCGAACCGTAAAGGTCGTCTCGACCGATCTTAAGAAGACTGACAGGGAACTCCTGACCGTCGAGTGATAACATCAGTGGTCTTGCCATAACTTTATCGTCTGCCATTCGCAAAAGATGTGCCTGATAGTCTGTTGTAATGTATTGGAAGGATAAAACTTAGGCGTGTTAAGGAGTTGCTTTAATCCTGCGCCATTTCCTTAGGCCAATCGACCTATTTATCTGAATCACAATCACTTCCCAAGTCGATGGTCTGGTGGAATTTCGTTGGCTCTACCGAACATGTAAGTTCGTCGCCCAAAGAACAATTACAGTTATTCATGAGCTAATTACGGGTTCAAACCAGACCGGCGAGAATCACTAAGAAATGTCTTAAGCGCAAATCTTGTTAAGCGCAGAAACCTTGATCATTTTCTCCAAAAGATTTCTTTGTGTGTATTGAATCAATACTGTCTCGACCTACCCACTTACCGGATGTTTTGAAATTTAGGTCAGGCTCTAGGTCAAACCATGGCCTCATTAAATCAACGCCTCAGCTGCGGTCTTTCTCTTTACTGTAATATTGCTCGCACTTTCTGATCATTACTAGAATTTACGTAGTAATGACAATTTACTAAAGCACGCCTGCAAAGAGTTTTTATTGCTTTTCGCACGCATTTTTGAGTAAATATAAGTAACTCAATTCGCCCAAAAAATTAGTTAAAAGTGATTTCCCCAACATATGCAAGAGTTTACAGATCAAATGCCTGAGGACATTCGTCGGTATCCGATGGTGCCTATTCGGGATGTTGTAATTTTTCCATACACAAAAGTAGCGTTCAAGATCGGCCGGCCCAGTTCAGTGCGTGCGCTCGAAGAGGCTATGACCGGCGATCGGGATATTTTTCTGGCGACACAGCACGACGCAACCGTGGATGAGCCAAGCGCCGATCAGATCTATTCGGTTGGAACACTGGGACGCATTCTTCAGGCTCAGAGGCAGGATAACGGTCAGATAAAGGTGGTCGTTGAAGGCCGGGAACGAGGGGAATCGATTCGAATCGAACAAGACGAAGATGGGATGTTTTACGCCCATGTACGAAAGGTCATTTCAAGTGATGAATCAGGGTACAGAACAGACGGCTTGCTGCAAAAGATCCACACGCTGGTCGAACAATTTCTCAGAGTTTCTCCGGATGCGTACACAGACGCGCTCCATGCTTCTCTACGGGGCGTGTCCGCGGCACAGATCGCCGATTCGATGTCATCGCATCTGCGTGTATCGGTAGAGGAAAAGCAGGAATTATTGGAAACGATCTCGGTCAGTGTGCGCCTGCAAAAACTTGCAGATATTCTCGAAACCGAGATCGAGAAGCGGCAGCTCGACCGCTCGATACACTCGCGAACAAAGAAACAGATGGATAAACATCAGCGAGAGTATTACCTCAACGAGCAGATCAAAGCAATCCATAAGGAACTAGGACGAAAGGACGAAAAGGCTGAGCTTGATGATCTGAAGAAAAAGATCGAAGAGGCCGGTATGACTGACGAGGCCAGGGAAAAAGCGTTGCAGGAATTTTCCCGGCTCGAAGCGATGCCTCCGATGTCGGCAGAAAGTACTGTTTCGAGAACGTATCTGGACTGGCTTCTGAACGTTCCGTGGACCGAACGCTCGGAGGAGATCAACGACCTTGAAGCTGCAGAAAAAACTTTGAATGAAGATCATTACGGGTTGGAAAAGATCAAGGAGCGTATTCTCGAATTTCTAGCCGTCCGCCAACTCGTATCAAATCCTAAGGGGACGATACTTTGTTTTGTCGGAGCACCTGGCGTTGGAAAAACTTCGCTTGGAAAATCCATCGCGAACGCAACCGGCCGAAAATTCGTTCGCCTGGCTTTGGGCGGTGTTCACGACGAAGCCGAGATAAGGGGCCACCGTCGGACCTACATCGGTGCCTTGCCGGGCCAGATCGTTCAGCTTATGAAGCGAGCCGGAACTCTTAATCCGGTCATACTGCTGGACGAGGTCGATAAGCTGGGACGCGACTTTCGCGGTGATCCGAGCTCTGCTTTGCTAGAGGTCCTTGATCCGGAACAAAACAATACGTTTCGCGATCATTATCTGGACGTCGACTATGACCTTTCACAGGTTTTCTTTATCGCGACGGCCAACGTTTTGCATACAATTCCGCCGGCACTGCAGGATCGGTTGGAAATACTGAATCTTTCCGGGTATACGGAGAGGGAAAAGGTCGAGATCGCGAAAAGGCATCTGATCACCAAACAATGCGAAGCGTGCGGCCTCGATCCCGAAAAGATCAAATTCACGGATGACGGAATCCTGGAAACGATCAGGCACTACACGCGAGAGGCAGGCGTCCGTAACCTGGAGCGCGAGATCGGATCGTGCCTGAGAAAGATCGCTCGAAAATACGTGATCGCCAATTCGAAAGATGATTTTCGCGTGGTCATAGACGCAGAAAAGGTCCGCGAATTGTTGGGAACCATACGATTCAGAAAGCAGGATATTGCGCGAAAGAGCGAGATCGGACTGGTCAACGGTCTGGCATGGACCGAGGTCGGCGGCGATGTACTTCAAGTCGAAGCGACGCTGGTAGCCGGCAAGGGCGAGGTAACGCTGACCGGAAAGCTTGGTGAGGTAATGCAGGAATCAGCAAGAGCGGCCTTGACGTGTGTTCGTTCGCGTGCGGAATCACTGGGTATCGACCCGAAAGACTTTCGCGAAAAAGACCTTCACATTCACGTGCCGGAAGGCGCTATCCCCAAAGACGGCCCAAGTGCCGGAATTACGATCGCAACGGCGATGGTTTCGGCTCTGACAAAGACCAAAACGCGACATGACGTGGCGATGACCGGCGAGATAACGCTGCGCGGCAAGGTCTTGCCTATTGGAGGAGTTAAAGAAAAGCTATTGGCCGCCCACCGATTCGGGTTGAAAACTCTGATCCTCTCCAAAGAAAATGAAAAAGACCTGGCGGATATACCCGATGAGGTTCGAGAAGATCTGACCATTCATACGGTAGATACGATCGACGAAGTGCTGAAGATCGCACTTGAAGATGAAGTAACGGACGAATCGTTGAAAACTCCGCAGCTTTGGAACAACCCGCCGGTACAGGCAGATATCTCTGCAAATATCGAGTAACGTTACGGTCCAAATGGTCGAAAAACGCCGATGGAGTTTCCAATAACAACTTCGCGGCGTTTTTTATTTGCGCCGATAGGGAATTGTTAACGCTTTGTTTATAATAATTACGGGCAAGATCGTAAAAACTGCTCTCGAAGATCAGGGCGATCTTTCGACTCACCGTACTTATGAAGATCGTATCGGCTGAATTTATTCTAAGCGCTTTTGATCGCCGGCAGTGGGTGCAGGACGGCAGGCCCGAGATCGCATTTCTTGGTCGGTCGAATGTAGGGAAATCGTCGCTGCTTAATTCACTTTTGCAGCGAAAGTCCCTTGCTCGTACATCGAATACGCCTGGCCGAACACAGAGTATCAATTATTTTCTGGTGAACGACGCGATCTATTTTGTCGACCTTCCAGGATATGGCTATGCAAAAGTCTCGAAAGCGATGCGGGCCGATTGGGGGAGAATGGCCTTTGACTATTTGTCAGGTCAGCCGAGTTTGAAACTTTCGATCATGCTTGTCGACTCACGGCATCCGCCTACCGAGTTGGATCTGCAACTTCACGAATGGCTCAGGGCGAATGAAAAAGAACATCTCGTCGTAGCAACCAAGTCAGACAAATTGTCGAGCAACCAACTACGTAAGAATCGGCAGGTAATCGAAGAGTCATTAAGGGGCATCCGGGTCGTCGATTATTCCTCTCAGACCGGAAAAGGCCGCGACGCTGTGTGGGCCGAGATCGAAGCGGCCGTTAAAAAATCATGAAAAATAAGTTGCTTTATTCGTATCAATATAGTAATAGTTTAGTATCCCAAAACTTTTAGGGTCCTTGAGCGTTCTCAAGTTGCGTTAGTATAACTACATTCTGATCCATAAGTTCTTCTCCGCCTTTT
>JBDTMQ010000285.1:0-5933 GCA_039934155.1 Acidobacteriota bacterium
GTATTTAATACAGTCACCGGTCCGCCGGGAAAAGAGATCGTGTGGCTCGTTTGGACAGCGGATGCCGTGACACAGCTGGAAGAGGCGCGGACCGACGCGCTGCGACAAGGCTGTGTAACGAACTTTGATACGGAAAAAAAGCTTGGGGAATTTTTACAGACCAACGCGGCAGGTCCGACCGGCGCGCAGATGGACGAGAAGAGATCCGTCACGGTCCTTAATGGTTCGGGCGGCACGATCGTTTACCGCGTTGAACTAGAGCACAGGTGAGTGTCTTTGACACAAGGAAGTGGGCTATGTTGTTTTTCAGAACAGATCAATCAGTTTGCGCAAAAACTATCGTCGGTACGTTTTCATCCGGACTTGTTCTCGCGCTGACAGCGATCCTCTATTCAGCATCGCCCCCGGCGGCGATGGCCTTTACGAATGTCTCGGGCTCTGTGCGAAATGTGAATGGGCGCTCGCTCGGCCCGGTAACGGTCATTGCGACCTGTAATTCGGGCACGTTTCAGCAGACGAACGTCTTTGGAAATTACAGCATCACGGTGCCGGCAAATACAACGTCGTGCGACGTGACGGCCAGCGGTCTTAATCCGCCCGAATTTCAGATGCAGTGGTCGACCGTCCAAAACGGCGGCGTGATCACACCCCAATCACCGATCTATACGGTCTCGGGCACGCTGGTCGGGCTAACCACAACAACCAACACAACGGTTTCGTTGACCGGCCAAAATATAGCTCCCGCCGCATGTGTTGTGTCATTAAATTCGTCAACCAATCCGCCGACCGTGCGGTACGTATGTGTTGGACTCATACGTTTCGGCGATTACTCGGTCACGCCGTCGAGATCCGGATTTACCTTTACCCCTGCGGGACAGGGGGTTGGAACATACAACGGCGTCACAAGTGATTTTCAGAACCAAAATTTTACCGCCGCCGCTAACAATCCGACGCCGACCATCAACAACCTGTCGCCGTCAACGATCCCGGCCGGCAGCGCGTCGTTTTTTATGACCGTAACTGGGGTCAACTTTATCAATGGTTCGGTCGGGCGTTGGAATGGTCAAGACCGGTCGACCACTTTCGGCTCGTCGAATGTTTTAACGGTACAGATAACCGCCGCGGATGTTCAGTCGCCCGGCAACAACACCGTTACCGTATTTAATCCGGCACCGGGCGGCGGCCTCTCGCTTGGAACTCAATTCGTTGTAAGCCCGCAGACGCAGGGGCCCCGAACGCACTTCGATTTTGACGGCGACGGTCTCGCCGACCTGTCTGTATATCGGCCGTCGAACAGCACCTGGTATTGGACCCGGCCTCAGGGCGGATATGCCTCGATACCATATGGATTTTCAAGTGACATGCTGACGCCGGCGGATTTTGACGGTGACGGCAAAACCGACGTTGCGGTATGGCGGCCGTCGAACGGCACGTGGTATGTGCTGAATTCGGGGCTGAATACCTTCGTTTCATTCACGTGGGGCGTTGGCGGCGATATTCCCGTGCCTGGCGATTATGACGGTGACCATAAAGCCGACATCACCGTTTACCGGCCGTCTAACGGGACCTGGTACCGGATATTAAGCAACGGCGGCATCTATTCATTCGTCAATTTTGGGATCTCTGGCGATAAGCCGCTGATCGGTGATTTTGACGGTGACGGCGCGTCGGACGTCGCGGTATATCGCCCGTCAAACGGCATCTGGTATTTGCTGCAAACAACGCTCGGCTACAAATTCTGGGCGTGGGGCACCGCCGGCGACGTTCCCGTTCCGGCAAACCTCGTTGGCGACGGCCGCACCGACCTTGCGATCTATCGTCCGTCAACAGGCGAATGGTGGGTCTTTCAGCCGGAGACGGGGGCGATTTCACGCGTACCGTGGGGAATCGCCGGCGACATGCCGGCTCCGGCTGACTATGACGGTAACGGAACCGCCGAATTTACGATCTTCCGCCCCGCCACCGGCACATGGTACATGTTCAGCCCGGTTACGGGAATTAAATTTGTCACTTTCGGGGTGAGCACCGACGTGCCGATCCCGGCGGCTTTTACACAGTAATTTGAGCCTTGGTGGGATCCGAAACGGCGGGTGCCGAGCAGCATTTAGTAATAAAAAATCCCACGGATGGAGAACTGCCAAACATGTCAGCTCGATACTTACAGTTAAGTCAAACTCGCCGTACCTTAGTTTCTTCAGCATTACTTTTTACGGGATTCATCCTACTCCTCATTGCCGGTAGGGATGAAGTTAATTCTGACCCGGGATCGGGATCTTTAATCCAAAACAAGGTGGACGTGTCGTCAGCCGCAGCACCTATTCTGTTTAAAAATACGGCTCCAAGAAACGAGTCCGCAATTAAGATTCAGGCCGGCCAGGAATATGGCCGAATGCCAATGTATTTCGAGCCCGCTCCCGATGGATCGGAAGATGATTTCCGAAGATTCACATCACGCGGTGCCGGTTATGGCATAAGCCTAAGGGCCAATGACTCTTACATCAGCGTTTTTCGGCAGCCATCTGAAAGATCCACCGCGACCGATCCCATCTCAATAAAACAGGTCTTTGTGGGCAGTGACCCGAATGCTAGCGCAGAAGGGCGGGAAAAATTAAGTTCGAGATCCAATTACTTTAACGGATCTGATCAGACTAAATGGCGAACCAATGTGCCCAATTTCCAAAGGGTGCATTTTGAAAACGTTTACCAAGGGATCGATCTTGTTTATTACGGCAGCCAACAACAACTCGAGTATGACCTTGTAGTGCGACCCTTCGCTGATCCAGGAGTAATTAAGTTGGGATACGAAGGTGTGTTGAACGTTGTTCTGACCGAACGCGGGGAACTGGAACTTGAAATTGCACACGGAAAGATCGTTCAGAAAGAGCCCTTCATATATCAGTTAAATCAAAATGGCGAGCGAGTAAAGATTGAAGGAAAATACAAGATCGAGAACGAACTGATAAGTTTCGAACTAGGAGAGTATGACCATTCGCGACCGCTGACTATCGATCCTATAGTACTGGTATTTTCAACATTCAACGGCGGCAGCGATTTTGATTTCAGCGGTTCGATCGCGTTAGATTCATCAGACAATGCCTATATCGCGGGCTACACATTTTCACAGAATTTTCCGCTGCAAAATCCCAAACAGAGTTTATCGGGCGGCAGTGCCGATGTATTTGTCACAAAGCTGGCGGCGAACGGCTCATCCCGGATCTATTCGACATACATTGGCGGCAGCGGATCGGATGTCGGCGGCGGCATCGCGGTTAATAGTGCCGGCGAAGCTTACGTCACAGGTCAAACCTCGTCAACTAATTTTCCGACATTCAACGCTTATCAAGGACCGCCTTCCGGGTCGGCGACAGCCGCATTTGTCACAAAGTTATCGGCGGCCGGAAATTCATTGGTTTATTCGACGTACTTACACGGAAGTGTCGGGGACAGCTTTGGGAACAAGATCGCGCTCGACAGTTCAGGCAGGGCAGTCATTACGGGCTCAACGAATTCGTCGGATTATCCAACCCTTACTCCTTTTCAATTGTTTAAGAGCGGTGGTTTTGACGCCTTTGTTACAAAGATGAACAGTACTGGCAATGGTCTTGTATTTTCATCTTTCCTCGGCGGACTGTCAGACGACAGCGGACGCGCGGTTGCCCTGGGCCTCGACGACCAGGTTTATGTCGCTGGTCAGACATCGTCGTCGAACTTTCCCCGACAGTTCGCCGCACAGTCCGTCTACGGCGGCAATACAGATGCGTTTTTGACAAGCATTTTTCCGAACGGAGGGTCGATCTATTTTTCGACGTTTCTTGGCGGAACGGGGCTTGACCAGGGCATTGCACTGACGGTAAACGAAAGCTCGTATGTTTTTCTTGCCGGGCAAACCGAGTCGAGCGATCTTCCGCTTTACTTTCAGAGCCAAACCTCGTTACGTGGATCACGCGATTCGTTTGTTGCCTGCTATGATATCGGCGGCTCGTTAGTATATTCGACCTATCTAGGCGGAACCGGTGTCGATAATGCAAATGGAGTCGCAGCGGACAGTACGGGCCGGGCCTTTATTACCGGATCTACAAATTCAAGCGATCATCCTCTTAAAAACGCCTTAAAAACAATCCTTAGCGGTACTAACGACGCTTTTGTCACGACATTGGCGCCGCTTTCAAGCGCGATCGTTTACTCGTCTTATCTGGGCGGCAATGATTTTGATATTGGATACGGCATTGCTGTCAGTAAGATTGATGGAAGCGTGTATGTAACCGGCCGGACGGGCGGCTCGACGTTTCCTGTTAGTAATGCGGTACAGCCAATTTACGGCGGGGGACTTGATGCCTTTGTAACGAAGTTCTCCCGTCTGACGAGTTCTGTTTCAGGGCGTTTCCGCGACAAGTCGGGCCGCGGCATCGTGTTAGACACGGATCACAGCCGGTACATCTATATCAGTATTACGGGCCACGAAGACTTCGCCGAATTGATAACCGATCGATACAACTTCGATCTTATTCCGTTCGAAAACTATTCTGTCACACCCGATATGTCGGGTCAGCATGTCAACTCGACGATCACGCCGCTTAAATACGATTTTACGCCGGTTACCTCCGACCGGATCGCCGATTTTACTCTGAAGGTCGCCAACGACGATCTTGCGACTGCTTTCTCGCTGACCACAACAGCGAACGGAACGATTGCCGGCGCAACTAAAGAAGCCGGCGAGCCGGACCACTTTGGATCGCAAGGCGGACGTTCGGTTTGGTACAAATGGACCGCACCCGTAACTGGAAGATACGGAATTAAGTCGACCATCTTTTTCGGAGGCGATTCAAGAATTCTTTTAGACCTTTATAACGGTTCAAGTGTCGCTGGTCTTACGCGTGTCGAAACTGTGTCGGGTCGCACCAATAATGAACTATTTTTCGATGCGATCGCGGGCACGCATTACTTCATTGCCGTGGATGATTATGCCGGCAATGTCCCTGACACTTTTGCAGGATTTGAGTTCGATCTGATCATAGCGCCGCAGGTTACGGTCAGCGGCACGATAACCAACGTCAACGGAAGGTCACTGGATGCGACAATTACCGCAAGCTGCAATACGGGCACGGTGTCAGGTTCGTTTCACGGAGATTACATTCTGAACCTTCCGCTCGGAACTTCTTTATCCAACTGTACAGTTACAGCGTCCGGCTCGGGAGTATTTGACTGGACGCGTATCCCAACTCCGTCCGGATTTAATTTCGTAGGCACGTCGCCCAGCTATAATGTCAGCGGTACGCTCGTTGGGCTCACTAGTATCAGCCCCGGAACCGCAGTCACGCTTTCAGGCAATAATATTGTTTCGAGAACCTGCAATGTCGGCCTCAATAATACGACCAGTCCGCCGACCGTGACCTACGCATGCATCGGCCTGTCACACCGTGGGGATTATTTCATTACGCCTAGCTCCAACACGCATGTCTTTACCCCTTCAATGCCTAACACAGGTGAGTTTTTTAACATCACATCGACTTATCAGAATCAGAACTTCGCTTCGGCCCAGGCACCGGCAGCTCCAGTTATCTTGGGCATATCGCCCACCTCTGCAACCGCGGGCAGCGGATCGATCGTGCTTTCGGTGACGGGAACGAATTTTACTAATCAGTCATACGTTTTGTGGAATGGCTCGGGCCGCCCCACTTCTTTTGTTTCGCCGACGCAGCTTCAGGTGGATATTTTTGCATCGGATCTAGCGGCGGCGGGTCAGTACAACGTACAAGTCTTTACGCCGGCGCCGGGTGGAGGGACGTCGAATACGGTCGTGTTTTCGGTAATGCCGCCGTCGATGAAAGCAAAGCCGTTCGACTTCGATGGCGATTCACGTGCGGATGTGACTGTGTATCGGCCGTCTGACAACACTTGGTATCTGTCTTTGTCGCAGGATGGATACAAGATCA
>JBDTMQ010000286.1:0-8649 GCA_039934155.1 Acidobacteriota bacterium
CATTGTCGATGTCTGCATCGTCCATGATGATGATGGCGTTCTTGCCGCCCATTTCGAGACTGACGATCTTGTTGGCGCGCGCACATTGTTCGGCGATCACGCGGCCGGTATTTGTTGAGCCGGTAAACGAGATCAGCCTGACGTCAGGGTGCTCGACCAGGGCCGCACCGACATCGGCACCGTGCCCGTTGATCAGGTTGACGACCCCTTTGGGAATGCCGGCTTCTTCACAGGCCTTTACGAGATTGAGAGCCGACAATGGGACATCTTCACCGGACTTAAGAACGACGGTATTGCCGCAAACAAGAGCGGGGATCAGCTTCCATGACGGGATGGCCATCGGAAAGTTAAAGGGCGTGATCAAACCGCACAGGCCGACCGGCTGACGGACGCACATCGCGAACTTGTTAGGCATCTCGGCCGGGGTGGTAAACCCGTGAAGCCGTCGACCCTCGCCCGCCGTGTAGTAGGTGCAGTCGATCGCTTCCTGAACGTCGCCGCCCGCTTCTTTGACAACCTTGCCCATTTCGCGGGACATGTCGGTCGTGTACCGGGCCTTGTTCTTGCGAAGGATCTCGCCGAGTGTGAACAACAGCTCGGCCCGCTTGGGCGCAGGCGTGAGACGCCACTTGGTTGCGGCCTTGCCGGCGGATTCAACAGCTCGGTTTACGTCGCCAGCGTTGGATCTGGGAAATCGGCCGACAATATCAGACGTATCCGCCGGGTTTACGTTCTCGAACCATTCGCCGGACGAGCTTTTTACCCATTCGCCGCCGATAAAATTGTGATAGGTTTTCGCTGTTCGTTTCTTAGAAAGTGCTTCTTTTGCTTTTGCCATGATGTTTGAAAATCGAATTATCCTTTAAAACTAAATCGTAAACCGTGACGGAAAACTTTTCCATTCACGGTTTACGATTCGCTGCTGAAATTTGGTTTATTGGACCGTAAACTGAACGATCTTTAGCTGAGGTGTCCGCGATGCCGGGTTATACGTCAATACATGAAGCACAACGGCATCACCTTTTTTCAACCGATTGACAAGATCAGCAAAGGCTTTGGGATCAGTGACCGGTGTTCGGTTGATCCGCTGTATCAGGTCGCCTTCGCTAAGCGCGTCGGTACCGCTGGATATTTTAACGTCGGCGATATAACTCTCGGGGCTTACGTCCTTTACAAGCAATCCCTTTTGACCTTCGAGCTTGTAAGTCGCACCGAGTGCGGGGGTCAACTCGACCAGGGTAAGCCCAAAAGGCTTTCCGTCCTCTTTCGCCCGTTCGATCGGCAGCACGCCGCGGCCTAGATCGGATGTTCCGCGACGGCCGCTAGTGGGACGTTCGTCGACCTTGATCGACGTCGATCGTTTATCGAGCGTCTGGCCGCTCTCGCGTAAATACTGAATGCTGACGGATTGTTCGGGCGTCGCCGCCGCAACCTTTGAAATAAGGTCCTGAGCGTCTCGAATTTTCTGGCCGTTAAATTCGACGATGACATCGCCGGCCTTGAGTCCGGCCGCCGCCGCGGCACTCTTCGGATTTCTAACGTCGGTCACGATCGCACCATGTGCATCTGCTAAGCCATAAACCGAAGCGAACTCGGCCTTTACCGATTCGAGCGAAACGCCAAGAAATCCGCGTCTCACTTTACCCGACTTCAGGATCTGATCGTAAACATATCGGGCTTCGGTTGAAGGAAGGGCGAAGCCGACGCCGTTATAGTCGCCTGTCGATGTCGCGATCTGTGAATTAATGCCGATCACATCGCCATCCATATTGACCAGCGGTCCGCCAGAGTTTCCTCGGTTGATCGCGGCGTCCGTCTGGATGAATTTTTGAAAAGCTGTGGAATACGGTGTCTCGCGGTTCATCTGGGAAATTATGCCAGCGGTCACCGAACGCGTCAGCCCAAAGGGCGAGCCGATCGCCAGGACCCATTCGCCGACACGCGCTTCATCTGAATTACCGAGCTTAACGAACGGCAGATCGCGGTCGGCGGCGATCTTTATGACCGCGAGGTCGGTCTCATCGTCGGTGCCCACAACTGTCGCCGGAAACTCTTCGCCTGACTCGAGCTTAACGGTGATCTTGGCGGCATCTTCGACGACATGCTCATTGGTCAAAATATAGCCCGATTTATCGACGATAAAGCCGCTGCCGACCGAGTAAGAGGGCCGGCGGGGAAGCTGCCGCTTGAAGAACTCCATTATGTCGTCGGAATCGGCGGGCGGCGACTGGGTCCGGGCAGACTCGGGCATCTTACCTTTCGTATCGATGCTAACTACTGCTGGCTCGACCCTTTTGGCGATCTCGGCAAAAGAATCGCCAAGGCGTTTTGCTCCGATCGCAGGATCGACCTTTTGAGCCGGGGTTTCGCTCGTGGACTGGCCTTTAATGCCTGCGGTAAAAATTACAGACGCCAACAAAACATATAGTAAAGCTCGGTATTGTATGGAATTATTCCGCGATTCAAACATATACACGTCTCCTAAGTATTAGGGCCAGAGATCAGACAGTAGTAGATATGTCGAATTGTAGCAAAATTACAGGCTGTTTGACGAAAATTTGTTGGGCGGGGATGGCTCTGAAGATCAGTTTCCAACGCCCATATCGATCAGAACCTTTATCACTCCCTTTTCTCCGGCTCTTCTTACGGCTTCGACGCCTGCAGTGAGCGGAAATTCTTCACTTACGAGATCGTCAACGACGACGCGCCTCGTTGAAAGCAGTTCAAGAGCCGGTAGAAACCGTCCGCATCGAGACCCAACGATCGTTATTTCGTCGACAACGGCTCGTGTGGAGTTCCATTCCGTGAAGCCGTGAAACGTTGTTTTCAAAACAACGGTTCCTAACGGGCGAACAAGCGACAATGCCGTCGCCAACCCTGACGGAGAACCGGTCGCATCGACCGCAACATCAAAATCGCCCTTCATTTTCGACATTTCGTCCAGTACTAAAGTCTTGATCCCGCGGCGGGCGGCCATGCCCAGCTTTTCTTCGTGCTTTCCTATAAGCGTGAGCTCTTGCGTCTCAGTCGACAAAGCAAACGCGGTGAGTAAGCCCAAACGCCCATCACCGACAACAGCAACACTTGTCGAACTTTCGATCTTTACTCGTTCAGTGATGCCATACGCGGCTGCCAGCGGTTCGGTAAAGACGGCCGCTGTGTCAGAAACATTACCGGGCACCTCGATCAGATTGCTCCCCGGCAGCGTTAAGAAGTCGGCATGGGCGCCATTTCTTCCGTGGATGCCTAGAACTGTTCGGTGTGGACAGTGACGTTCATCTCCAGTGAGACAAACTGCGCAAGTCTTACAGCCGACGTTTATTTCGCCGACAACGCGCTTCCCAATAAGCTCAGGCATCGTTTCCGACCTTTCGACAATGCCCACGAATTCATGGCCGATCGTGCCTTCGAAGCCCGCGTATCCCCGGACGATCTCCAGATCTGTGCCGCAGAGGCCCGATTTTATCACTCTTACAAGTGCTTCATTTGTCGATGCAGGGATCGATGTTTCGGTAAGTTGCAGAATTCCACTGTAAGTTTGAAGTGCGTTCATTTGAAGCATAGACCATCCAACAAATGCCTAACATCATAATCGCGAACCATTTGAAAATCGAATGCCGGATATCTCGAGTTTGAGCGCCAAATTTACATTTGTTTAGACAGAATCTATATTAATAGCGTCGGTTTAAATTGAAATCATATGAATAGATTGTTCACTGCCCTCATCGTGATCTCATGGGCATTCTTAGGATTCGCGTGTGGAACTTCAAATGTTAATAGCAACGTCAGCTCGCCGGGTGTCGATACCGGAAGCAGTCCGACCGAGTCATTCAAGCGTCTATACGCCGCTGTAAAGGAAAAGAATACGGCGGCGATCAAGCAGCAAATGTCGAAAAATTCGATCGATTTTGCGATGTCAGTAGCGGCGCAGCAAAAATCTCCAGAGGAAAAGGTTTTTGAGAATGGCTTTACGGCGACGACTTTTTCAGCGTCTCTGCCTGAAATTCGTGATGAGCGGATCAACGGCTCTTTTGGTGCTATTGAGGTTTGGAACTCAAAAGACAGCATCTGGGAAGACCTGCCTTTTGTCTTGGAAGACGGCAGCTGGAAATTTGCGATAGGCGAACTTTTTGGTGGAAAGTTCCAGTCACCCGGCCCGGGTCGGGACAAAAAGGAAAAAGAAGCCGCCAACGTAGCCCGTGCTGCAGATCAGCCGCGATCCGAGACCAATTCAAACACTAACAAGATCACAAAAATGAACGTTCCGCAGCCGCCAAAATCGGAGCAAAAGTGATCGGGACTTCTGAGATAGCCGAGATCTTTTCGGTTTATCGCAAACACGGTTGGACCCTGCGCCGTGTTCTGCTGACCGATGGATCTCGAGCGGCAGTTCGGTCTGAGCAGAAAGACCTTTTCGGCGAGATTCTGGTCGAAAATTCATCACTGGATGCGGCCTGGTTTTCCCGCGAATCATCGGTCGAGGTCGATGCATGGGAACTCCGCCGTTTAGGAGGCACTCCTTTCGCGTTAATTCGCAGCATTCCAAAGTCCGCGTCTCAGGGTGAAGCCAGCCAAATTCTTCACGAATGCGAGATCCAAATGTCTGATTACGCTACTCACGCCCCTCGGGACCTTGATTGATGCCATCACGTCTTACTATCGCGCGAGGAATGCCGGCTTTGCATTGGGCTTGACAAGTCTCATACCGGATAGCAAACTTTAGTGGTTGAAATGATAATCAAAGATCTTGGTCCTACGGTAGTTAGTGTTTGGGACGGCCTGCGGCCGGTAACGAAAAAAATGCTGGTCGGTGCGTTACAGTCCGTCAGCTCTACGCCGGCAACAAATCCTGCACAGAAATTTTCATATGACGCCCACGCTGATTGGGAGTTGAGTCGATTACTGTCCGCTGTGGATGAGCAATCAAAGAAGTGGGCAAAAGCGGCGAATTCCGCAAAGTTGGATGAGTTGTCCAAACTTGCCGAGACGTGCGTTCGACTTCTCGAGGCTCAATCAGGGTCAGCCGAGGTCTTTATTCAGCTCGCCGAGCGCTCCCTCGCAAAACACGATTACGCAAAACTCGACAAGCTTTCAGACCGGTTGCTTGAGCACTTCTCCGCAGGCGAAATTGCTGAGATCGTACGTCAGACCGAAATGCCGCAAATACGAGCTATCGCTTATGAGACCCTCTCAATGATCCCGGTGTCCGCGCTCACTCCCTTGCTTGAAGATCCGCTTTATTCGGATATTGTCGCCAATGCGCTCGAACAAAAAGCTTTTGAATACGGCTCGGAAGAAGCCCGGGATATATTGGAACAGTGGGACGCGGCCGATAATGAACAGAACGAATAGAAATCGCCGCTTGACTAATTCGCCGACGAGGCCCCGACTCCATCCCTCTCCCCTATCGAGTACATCGGAAACTTCACAGTTATTTCTTCAACCTGTCTATTGACGTCATTTTTTACCGATTCCGATTCGGGTTCGTTGATCACCGCGGCGATCATTAGACCGATCTGGCGCATTTCGTGCTCTTTCATTCCGCGGGTCGTAAGCGCCGGCGTTCCCAATCGAATGCCCGAGGCGACAAATGGCTTGTTGCTGTCGAAAGGTATCGTGTTTTTATTAACGGTAATTTTTACCTCGTCCAAGGCTTTCTCGGCTGCCTTTCCGGTTATGCCTTTACCGCCCATGAAGACATCGACCAGCACTAAATGATTGTCGGTGCCGCCCGAAACAAGCCGTAATCCGGCGGACGAAAGCGTCTCAGCCAGCGCTTTTGCGTTCTTTATTATCTGTTCTTGATAGGCCTTAAAATCTTCCCGTAACGCCTCGCCAAAAGCGACGGCCTTTGCAGCAATGATATGCACCAGTGGTCCACCCTGGATACCCGGAAATACACTTCGATCAAGGTCTTTTGCAAATTCTTCGCGACAAAGGATAAGTCCCCCTCGCGGACCACGCAGCGTTTTATGGGTGGTCGTCGTTACAAATTCACAATGCGGAACCGGCGATGGGTGCAGTCCTGTGGCAACAAGGCCGGCGATGTGCGCCATATCCGCCATCACCTTTGCATCGACGCTCCGGGCGATCGCACCGATACGGTCGAAATCGATCGTTCGCGGATACGCCGATGCACCGCAGATAAGCAGCTTTGGCTGATGTTCCTCGGCCAGACTTTGCAGCTCGTCATAATCGATCTGCTCAGTTTCGCGATCCACGCCATAATCGGCGACCTGATAGTTAATACCTGAAAAATTCAGCGGGTGGCCGTGGGTCAGGTGGCCGCCGTGCGACAGATTCATCCCCATGATCTGATCGCCATGTTCGAGTGCGGTCATCAACACCGACATGTTAGCTTGTGCGCCGGAATGCGGCTGGACGTTTGCGTGTTCCGCACCGAAGATCTCTTTTGCGCGGTCGATCGCGGCCTGTTCCACTACATCCGCAAACTCGCACCCGCCGTAATAGCGCTTGCCCGGATAGCCCTCGGCATACTTGTTAGTGAAAACCGTTCCCATCGCCTGAAGTACAGCCTCGGAGACGAAATTTTCGGAGGCAATTAGTTCTAGGCCGTTTGTCTGGCGCCGAACCTCGTCGTCAATGGCGTTGCTGATGATCGGGTCGGCGTCTGAAAGATTTGATGTGAAAAAGGTGCTCATGATATTTGGGGCTCCGGCTATGAAATTTGCTATTGCCTGAGTTCTGGGTTACAGAATTCTGTCTGGAACGTATTTGATAGTCTCTTCAAGGGTCATTCCGTGCATATGGTAAAAAACGAACTCCAGAACTTCCCGTCACGAAAAGTGTTTTGGGGCACAACGCGCCAAAACCACCTTTTCGGCGGCATACAGGTCTCCACACGTACGAGGCCTTTCATCTTCCTTTAGTGTCAGCCACCGTTCTTGAAGTAGCCTTTCAACCTCCCTGAGGGTCATACCGATTCCGTCCAAGTCTTTACACAATGCTGCGCGATCTCTAAACAAGGTCTTTGTGTAATGGTGATGTTCATTTTAGCAGAAGAACTCCCTTGGCCGCATTTCAACGTTCAGCATTCGGACAAAGTACTTCAACGCCCGCTTCACTCGACCCGACTAGACCACCATCTTTGAGAACTCGTCTTCGTCCAACACTGCAACTCCCAAACTCTGGGCCTTCGACAATTTCGATCCAGCATCTTCGCCCGTGACGACAAAATCGGTCTTTTTACTGACTGAGGATGATATTCGACCGCCGCGATCTTCGATGAGCTTCGCTGCCTCGTCACGCGTATAGTTTTCAAGCTTTCCTGTAAGGACGAATGTCTTTCCGACAAAACGTTCGTCTTGTACTGCAAGTCCCGAAGAGGCGGTATCCAGCACGACCCCTGCAGCCTTGAGTCTATTCAGGATATCAATGTGTTTGGGCTCACGGAACCATTCATAAACGCTCTCAGCCACAGCCAACCCGATCTCGTGAATATCGTCAAGTTCTTCGACCGATGCACTGGCAAGCTTGTCGATGTCGCGAAAATGATTGGCAAGTATTTTTGCATATCGCTCACCTACGTGCCGGATGTCGATACCGTAGAGCAGACGCCGCAGGCCACGCGATCTGCTCGCTTCGATCTGCTCTATCAATTTTGCCGCGGACTTTTCGGCCTTGCGCTCGAGATTTGAAATTTCCTCAATTTTCAAAGTGTAAAGGTCCGCAACATCCTTTACACGACCGCTGTCAGCGAGAATATCTACAAGAACCTCACCCAATCCCTCGATGTCCATTGCCTTTCGCGAGGCAAAATAGAGGATCCGGGCCTTTATCTTGGCCGGACAGTCGGGATTGATGCAGCGTCGAACGGCCTCGCCATCGGGTTTAACGGCATCATAGCCGCAAACGGGGCATTTAACAGGAAAGGTGTATTCCACTTCACTCCCGTCACGTTTTGAAACGACGGTTTGCAGCACCTGAGGAATTATCTCGCCGCTTTTCTCGATCAGCACGGTATCCCCGATCTTTAGCCCCAGCCGCTTGATCTCGTCTTCATTATGCAGAGATGCTCTTGCCACGACCGTACCGGCGAGAAGCGTCGGCTCAAGATATGCGACAGGCGTTAATGCACCCGTTCGTCCGACCTGAACATGAATGTCCAATAGTTTTGTCGTCGCCTGCCGCGCCGGATATTTATAAGCTATGGCCCAGCGGGGTGCTTTGGTGGTGGTACCAAATTCGGCCTGAAGGCTGGTGGAATTGACCTTTACAACGACCCCGTCGATCTCGTAATCGAGAGCGTCCCGTTTTTCCTCGATACGGTTTACGAATTCGACCAGGCTGTTGTGATCTTTGCATAGCGCCCGGTGAGGATTGACGTTGAAGCCATTCTGTTCAAGCCATTCGAAGTTGTCCCAATGGGTCGAAAACTTTTTTTGGTTTCCGCTAAGAACGTCGTAGGGAAACATGTCCAGCTTTCTAGACGCAACGACCTGTGAATCCAACATCCTCAGCGTGCCGGAGGCGCAATTCCGCGGATTGGCAAACGTTTTTTCGCCGAGCATCTCGAGCTCGGCATTGATCCTCTTAAAGTTAGATCGTGAAAGAAACACTTCGCCCCGTACCTCTGAACGTCCACCCTTGCCCGACCTCAAACGTAGCGGTATCGTTTTGATCGTTCTG
>JBDTMQ010000287.1:0-1938 GCA_039934155.1 Acidobacteriota bacterium
GCCATCCAGGCCGGCCGCGTCTGGGTAAACAACTACCACAACTACCCCGCCCACGCTCCTTTCGGCGGATATAAAAAGAGCGGATTCGGTCGAGAAAATCATCTGATGATGCTCGACCATTACCGCCAAACGAAAAATATGCTCATCTCGTACGACAAAAACGCGATGGGATTTTTCTAAGATTTGGTTTTGCCCGCGAAGAACGCAAAAGACACCGCGAATGTTTTCCGTGTTTTTTGCGTTTTTGCGTTTTTGCGTTTTTTGCGGATGGATTCCTTTCAGACACCACGAAGCGTTCCTCTGTGCCCAACCAAGAACAGTTTGCAGTCCTGTATCTAAACGGATACACTCATAGATAGTGAATACCCTCTTGACAACCGACGAGGTCGACGAGTGGCTCGTGAGTTTGAAAGACCATATCGGCAAGGCCCGCATCATCGCGCGGATTCGTTCGGCCGAGGCCGGAAATTTTGGTGACAGTTCACCTGTCGGCGATGGAATCTCGGAAATGCGTATTCACTACGGGCCTGGATACCGCCTTTATTACTGCCGCAGGCAAAAGCTCGTTTACTTGCTGTTATGCGGCGGCGACAAGTCAACTCAGAAGAGAGACATCCGCGATGCCAAAAGGATCTTGAAGGAACTGGAAGATGAAAAGAAAAATAATACCGTTTGATGCGTCGAAGTATCTGGATAACGAGGTCGTGATCGCCGAATATTTGAACGCGGCACTCGAGGACGAAAATCCCGACGTGTTTTTGATGGCTATCTCTGACGTGGCGAAGGCTCGTGGCATCAGCAAAGTTGCAAAAGACGCCGGACTCGGGCGTGAAAGCCTTTACAAAGCCCTGGCCCCCGGAGCCAAGCCGCGTTACGATACGATCATTAGGATGCTGCGGGCACTAGGTGTGGATTTGCACACCTCTCCGTTGCCTTCCGACGTCACCAGATAGACATATGGATCGGCCGCGAGAATCACCTGATGATGCTCGACCACTATCGCCAGACGAAAAATATGCTTATCTCATACGACAAGAAGGCGATGGGATTCTTTTAAGAAAAATTGCATGCGGGAGTCCATAAAGATCTTCCGCCTGCTTTATTTGCCGACCGCAGCATGAGTCGTACAACGAGACCAATGGTCGACGGAATCCAAGTGGTTTCGTCACTTATCAAAATGAAAGCTACCGTCTTACTCTTATTTGGAATACTTCTCGTTTCCGCTACTGAACTGCGGGCACAAGACAATGTGCTCGCTAGAGTGAACTATCAGGGAAAGTACGGATTTATAAACCCAAAGGGAGATTTTGTCGTGCAACCGCAATACGACTATGCCTTGAGATTCAACGAGGGTCTTGCTGCCGTAGAACTTGGAGATAAGTACGGTTTTATTGATTCCAAAGGTCAGATTGTAATTGGATTTCAATTTGACGATGCCAAATGGTTCTTTGAGGGTTTGGCCGCGGTTAGGAAAGAAGGTAAATACGGCTTTATTGACAGGTCGGGCAGATTAGTAATTGATTTCAAATACGACGATACCTTTGACTTTAGTGAAGGGCGGGCCGATGTAAAGATTGGGGACGAGTGCGGGTATATAGATAAAACAGGGGATGCCGTCATTCCGATAAAGTATGAAACGTGCTACCGATTCAAAAATGGTACCGCCGTCGTTCAAGATGCCGAATTAGTATCATACCTCATCGATAGGCAGGGCAAAGTTTTAGAATCCAACACCAAGGTTGATCCGCTCAATCGAGACGACCCCGCGATCAAGGCATATTGGGATGCTGAAAAAAAAGCGGCAGGTCTGAAACATCGAAATGGCTCGATAATCTTAGAAGCTCGTTTTGAATCAGTCGGTGTTTTTCAAGAGGGTCGTTCTATAGTCAAAGAAAAAGGGAAGTGGGGAATTGTAGATAAAACCGGAAAGTTTATCTT
>JBDTMQ010000288.1:0-14517 GCA_039934155.1 Acidobacteriota bacterium
AATGGTTGATAAAATCGACGATCAGCGGCGTATGATGTCCGCCCTCTGCAAATAACAACATTCGTTAAATTTCCTTGTCGCTGAAAATACCTGAAAATATCCTGATAAACCCCTCGATCACGGCTGCCAATCCAAAACCGGCCATACCTACGATAACTGCAGCGATCGGTAAAATTCCGCTGAAATAAATTACCGCTACGATCGCTCCGAGTACCAAATACCGCACAAAGTACTTGGCCGCAAGCATTCTTGGCCGCTCGCCGTGCTCAGCCGCGGCAAATATGCGGCGAAGCGAATGGCGAAGCCAGTAATAATTGGCAAATGCCAATGCAAAACCGATGAAGAGACCTAGCGCAAAATGGCCCCCGACATATATCCAGGCGAATAGACTTCCGATCACGCCTAAAACAGCCATGATCACGAGAATGCGGCCGTGTCGGAGCGGTCGAGCCGGATCGACCGGCACAGTAACAGTATCGAAAGCATCGCCCATTGCGAACCTTACATTCTACTAAGGAGGCTTAAGAAATTCAAAAGGAGGGGTGCGGCTTTTTAAAGGTCACGGATCGTTAAAGGCAGTGACCTGTTACTGTTTAAAGATCTGTGAAGTGAGACGAAAGAATTGGATGAAGCCTATGAGTGAACCGATCACGATACCGGCAACCATTCCCCAGGGCGAGGTGCCAAAGAGTAGATCGGCGCCCCAGCCAATGATGAGCATAAATAGAACTGCCGCAAAAAAAACGATACCTGCCGACCATGCGAGCCCGCTTCGACGTGCGGTTTCGGCCAAGGAATCCGGTGGTGCTTCAGACAGGATGAACGGCTCATCCCTTTTACCGTCGTCCTGATCGAAAAGCGAAATTATCTCGCCTTTGGCCCCGCTGTCGGGAAGGGTCGCGTCAGGATCGCCCGCTTTGTCGTCGTCATTCAGCAGGTTCTTTAGCATAGGATGTCGGTGCCTGGATATCAGGGCGTAAGCTGGTCGTTCAACAACAGAAAGAGTTTATCCTGTATCACGGGATTTGTAACCAGTTGGCTGTGTGCCTCGCACTGGTACAATTCAGCCGATATCGGCAGCACGACCTTTTTACCGCCACGGATCAGAGCGTCGGCAGACAACGATCGTTTCGTGACGACACTGTCGCCATCCGTAAATATAAGCGGTTTTACTTGTTCCGCCGTAACCTTTGTTCCGTCTGATCGGGTAAAACCGTCGGACTTAAAACTGGCGGTCCACTTGTTCTTTTTCGGATCGAACAAAAGTAGCATCGCGCTGCCCGTTTCTTTACAACCGGCACCCATTAAATAAAATTTTACCGGGACCTTTTCTGATGTGTTTGCATCAAGCGCGGCCTGAAAGCGTTTTGCCCGGGCGAGTACGGCCCGAAAATAGGCTTTTGCCTTCGCCTGTTCAGCCGAAGTTAATTTTTTCGTAAAGTCCTTGTCATCCCAAATGTTCCAGCCGTATTTCTCCCAAGTGGCCGGATCGAAAAGATCCAACTGAATTGGATCAAGCTTTTCATCGTAAGCGAGCAGCGTCCCCTCATGCGGTAGCAGCTGGTACATCGATGGGATCGTGAACACATCAAACCGGCTGATGTCCTGAATAAAAGGCAGATTGACGCCCCTGCCAATGTAGGAAAAGCCGTTCAGAAACGCGTCCAGAGTCGAAACAGAACCCTCGTTCGGCGTGCCAAGAAGCACGATCTTGTCAAAATGCCGCGCGCCGGCCCAGGTCGGCCGGATATTTCCGCTCGGGATATCGGCGTTGCCGTACATCGCCGCGTATCGCGCAAGGAGCCCGCCCATTGAATGAGCGACTATATTGAATTTAAGATTCGGTTTGCGAAGCCGCCGTTTGAGGGTCTCGATCTTTCGGATCAAAAGCCGGGCATTGGACACGTTGTCTAGCCGCCAGTCATACGCGAAAACATAGAAAGTGTCTTGAAATCCATCTTTTGGCGGTGTTTCCCAAAGTCCTTCTTTGTAACCACCGCGTTTTTCCAGCGCGTCGATCAGCCTCTCATAGATCTCGGACTGGGGAAGGAACTTTAATAGTTTTATGCTGCGGATAATGTCGCGCGGAACCAGATTGTCGCGATTGGCGGAGAGGTTGGGTGAGATCGGCAAGCGGATGTCGTCCTCTTTCGCTCTACTCGGTTTGAACCAAACTTCTTCGCCGGTTTTGGCGTTCACCAGCTCAGAACCGGTCAAACCGGGGATGATGATGACCGGGGTCTTGCCGCTCGCGGCGACAGCACCCGCCTGAGGATAAACCTGAAACGCAGCAACAAGAATAAACAGCAAAAAGAGGAATGATCGATCGCGCCGGACGATTTTCATATTGTTTTGGATGCAGAAACACCACGATTTGTAGCTGACGAAATAACTTAGCTGCCTAAAATGGCAGGCGGCAGACGAATTTTCCAGCGGTTCCAATATCCAGCAGGGCGTTGACGCAGAGATGACCGTCTGCGTTATTGACGGCGTATCAGCGTCTCTGTCGGCGAGACCATTTCATATTCGATCCCGCGCCAGATCATTTTTCGCGACAATAACGCCGTAACCGAATTCAAGAGGAAAAGCGGGGGAGCCAATAGCCAAAGAGTGCATTGAGTAAACATCTGTCGCCGGAGCAGCCGCGAATGTTCCGGCATAGCAAGCGTTACGGCCCGCAGCCTAACGAGTGCTTTTCCTATACTAAAGGCTGTCACTAAAAAGATCGCCGAGATCGCCGACAGGACTACCCAACTATTAGTACCACTGAATATGACAACCGCGAATGACCAAACCATAACGACCGTAAAAAGCCCGGAACCAAAGAATGAGAGTTTCCACAAATGCGGTGCGTAAACACGCGTGATCTTCATCTGTCGGGTCGTAAATTCGATCAGTTGACTGAAATCACAGTCGTCCATAGAAGGCGTCATGGCCGTTGGAACGAAGTGGATGGGCATCCCCGCCGCACGAATACATCTTGTAACTGTAAAATCGTCAGACAAAGCGCCGACCCACTTCTCGCTGATCCCGAGCCTTTCAAACACGTCACGTCTGATGGCCATTGACCCGCCCCAGCAAAAGTTCGTCGCGGTATTTGGCCCGAGGGCCGAGGCGATCGATGCATTCCACACCGAACGCATTTCGCCCGCAAAACTGTCGGTCGGAGATAAAAACCAACGGTAGGCAGTGGAAGCTCCCACATCCGGGTCCTGGAGCGGGGCCACCAGATCTCGGAGCCAGTTTTTCGACGGCCTGGCGTCGGAATCGACGAAGGCGAAAACCGCGGAGGCGTCATTCACGAGTGTAACAGCCGTGCGCAGATTCTCGATCTTTTGGCTGGAGACAATTGCTTTTTCGGCTACGATCATTCGAACGGGAACTGAGGACTTGCCGATGACCTTTTTGATGACGCCGGCAGCCGGGTCGTTTTCATCATCAACGACAAAGATGACTTCATACGCGGGACGATCCTGAACGATTAGGGCTTCAAGGTTAGCTTCCAGGCCGTCGTCGATGCCTTTACAGGGCACGATTACCGTCGTAAACGGGGCAAAGTCGGGGCGAGGTCTGGCCACTTCGTTTCTGACGAAATTCAAATAATCCAGCCCGCCGCGAAAGGATCTCCAACTAAAGAAAGCCAACAGAAGGGCAAGCGCACAAAAAACTATCGTCATTGTTTTTGCAGAAGTTCCTCAACGATATCGGCGGTGAGGCTGGCCGCACCGCGGTTTGCCGCCATAACGCCTGCCGCTAGCTGTCCGAGTTCATCCCGTCCGTTTTTGTCCTCGAGTAGATCGGAAAATGCCAGGAACAGGTCATCGGGGATAGATCCGGCGGGCGTTTTGTCAAGTTGTACCAATGCATCCGACCTCTTGAACATTGTGATGGAGTCGGCAAAATTGTGCGTGTACGGCCCGGTAACTATAGCTTTACCGGCAGCAGCGGGTTCGAGAACGCTCTGCCCGCCATGAGGTATCAGCGAGCCGCCGACGAACACGATCTCCGCGAGAGAATAAAGGTCGCGCAGCTCGCCGATACTGTCGAGAAGAATAATATCGGCCGAACCGTCGTCGTCGCGTGCATCCGCGCTCCGGCGGACCAGGCGATAGTCTTTCCACTCGCAGGCCGGATCGTTCCGAAAGTCTCGAATTGCCGTCGCGACCTCGTCAAATCTCTCAGGATGCCGCGGAGCTATCATCAGGCGCGGCCTATTTGTGGTCTCACCTGGGGCCAGTGAACAATATGCATCTAGTATCCAGCGTTCTTCTGGTTCGTGTGTACTAGCGGCAATAATGAGTGGACGCTCCTTCGAGATCCCAAAACGGTCGCCGACTTCGCGAGAGATGTCGTGACCATCAGTTTTAGACTGCTGGTCAAACTTGATATTGCCGGTCACGCGGATCCGGTCAGCCGGCATACCGAGCGAGGCAATACGTTCTGCATCCTTTTCTCCTTGCATTGCCGTAAGATCCAGGTCAAGCAGAGCTCGGGATACAAAGGACCGAAAACGAGAATATCCTTTATAAGACCTTTCTGAAAGCCGGCCGTTAACGATCGCGATTAGAGAGCCGTTATTTTTAGTTTCGTGAATGAACCTCGGCCAAATTTCAGTCTCAAGCAATAGAACTAACGATGGCTGATAGTTCGAAAGGGCTCGCTTGACGCTGAACTTCCAGTCGAAAGGGAAATAAAATACGGCAGCTGCTTTTTTGCCGAATAAGTCGCGCGCAACACGCTGGCCCGTCCTGGTCGTGGTGGAAATAATTAGGCGATGACCAGGAAATCTCTTGTGCAGGATATCGAATAGCGGCAGGGCCGCGTTCGTCTCGCCGACCGAAACGCATTGCAGCCAGATCACGGGCCCACCGTCACGGCTGAATTCGGGATATTTTCCCAGACGCTCGAAAAACCCCGACGCGTATTTCTCTCGCCGCAAAATAAAAAGCGGCAGCATGACGAGAAATCCGATCGAGAGAATGAGGCTATAAAGGAAGAACATAGGTTACAAGTCTAATGTCCCTGGAAAAGTAAAAAATCCCAAGCCAAAAGCATTAATGCATCTGAGACCTGGGACCTTGAACTTGAGCCTTTGGGCCGTCGACTATTTCACCCGCTCCATATAACGGGATTCGGATGGATTCACGCGAATTTTTTCGCCCTCAGCGACAAATGGCGGAACATACAGAGTAACACCGTTCTCCAGTGTCGCGGGCTTATTCGAGTTAGATGCGGTCGCTCCTTTAAGCTGCGGTTCAGTTCGCGTAACGGTCAATTCCATCGAAGCCGGCAGTTGTACGCCGATCGGCGTTCCGTTATAAAATTCGACCTCGATCTTTAGACCCGGCATTAACCATTGCGCGGCATCTCCGAGCTCATCTTCAGTTAGCGCTACCTGCTCATAACTCTCACTGTTCATAAAATGGTGGTGCGAGCCGTCTGAATACAAGTATTCCATTTTATGCTGTTCAAGCGTCACCTTTTCAAGCGTGTCGTTTGAGCGAAATCGATATTCGAAAGAGTTTCCAGTCAGCAGGTTGCGAAGCCTTGCCTGAACCATTGCCCTTAAATTGCCGGGCGTATGATGATGAAATTCCATTACTTTGACCGGTGCGCCTTCATGAAGTATCACCATGCCTTTTCTAATGTCGTTTGCCGAAATTGCCATAAAATCCTATTCAATGCTCATGCCGAGAGCTTTTCTGATAATAAATCGAAAATAAAAAGTGTAATAAAAACCGTCGAAAAACAAAATTGCGTCAGGCGATCAGGACTTTTTGAACGGCAGCGGCGGCGGTTCCTCCCCCTCTTTCGGATATTCTTTGCTCATTGAATCGTAGATCAGCACGATCTGATCGATCCAGTCCTGGGCATCGCGGCGCTCGGGATCGAGCTTTATTGCGCGACGGTAATCGCCCAGAGCCGATGCATATTGCCGAGCGTCGGTAAGGGCAAATCCCCGATTGAAATAGGCGTCCGCGAGGTCTTTTTTCGCGTCAACATCAGAAGACTTGGCCTTCTTCGCGGCTTCTGCGGCGGCGATCGCCTTATCAAATTCAGAGGTATCGATAGGGTTGCCGCTTTGTGTCCACTTTGTTTTGCTGCCGTTCGCCACCGACTTTGGCGGCTGATTTTCGGTCGTGTGCGCCCGCACGTCCTGCAGTTTTTCAGAACGCTGAGGCTGATCCGTCGAGTTATTCGAGTTCTGAACGACTTGGGGCGAACCGCCACAGCCAACAATTCCAATGGTCGCGATCAAAATAAATTTCTTCATCTTGTGTTCCTGATGATCAATGTTTCTCGATATAAGGTCGGGCCTGAACGATGTAGATCCGGCCGTTCAAAATGCCCCATTCGATATCCTGCTCTTTCTTTCCAAAAACACGGCGAATGTCGATCGCGGCTTTTGCTAGGCTACGGGCCTGAAGGTCGCTCAACACGCGCTTTTGCGCGTCGGCACACTTGTCGGCTGTTTCCTTGAGATCGCCCTTTTCATCGAACGCGAGTGAATTCACCTGGTCGGACAAGGTCATAACGATGACCGAGTTCGACTTAGGATTAAAAAGGATCTGCTCGGGAATGCCCGTATTATCGACCACCTTTGAATTGTGTCCGCAAACAGCACTTATATAGACGGCATTTTTGTTGTCGGGCTCAAACGGATCTTTCGTGATCATCACGCCGCCTTTTGTCATGTCGATCCCGACCTGAACAAGGGCCGACATATACACATCATTCTGGCTCACGTAATTGCGAACTCGTGCTTCATATGCCTCAAATTTCCACAATGAGGCCCAAACCTTCTTTATAGCATCGATCAGCTTAACCTCGGTCCGAACATT
The DNA here is from genome assembly GCA_039934155.1 of Acidobacteriota bacterium. Taxonomy (GTDB): domain Bacteria; phylum Acidobacteriota; class Blastocatellia; order Pyrinomonadales; family Pyrinomonadaceae; genus OLB17. The sequence goes on from JBDTMQ010000288.1 coordinate 6,843, forward strand.
CGGAACACTGGAATAGAGTCCTGCGCCGCTGAAATTCGGCAGATCTTCTGAATTTGATGAACTTCGGATAAAGACAGGACGTCCACCGAGCTGCGTTCGCCATTTTACCGCGACCTCCCGCCCCAAAGCGTCATCGAATTTACCCGCTTGTATCGCTGAACGGAATTCTTCAAGCTTCTGGCGGCGGACACGCGGATTGTGAACAAATGTCAGGTCGTCCATCATCGCCTGGATCTGGTCGTCAAACCCATTGTCCTTCATGAATTTGTCGTACCAATAAAACGGCACCGTAAACCCGTCGGGGACGATCACACCCGTCAGCCTCGCATTCATCATTTCACCGAGGTTGGCCGACTTCGATCCGTAGACGATGCTGTCCTTCTTTCGCATCTCTTTTAATTTGACGATCTTTTTTACTGAAAGGTCGGCCGGCGGGATCTGTTGGCCGGGCGAAACGAAGCCGTCTTTTATGTCGTCTATCGAGGCCCGCTGCAGTTTGTAGTCGGTCAGTGTCGCGTCGAGTTTATAGACATAAGTATCGTATTCCTTAAGGAGCTTGTCGGCGTCCTTAATATAAACATTCGGGATGTTCCAGCCCTTGGCAAGAATGTTGATGTGCGACAGAGGGCTCGACGGCTGGGCAACAATAACACCGCGAACCGGCGGCAGGCTCTGCGGCAGTTCTCGCAGAACGACGATCTCGTTATCGCCTATTTCGACAGTGTCGTCTAGTTTGTCGATGATATGAATACGCCCGATCGCTGAGCCTGTATTCAGTGCCAAGTATTCCTGATTCTTATTCAGATCGCTTTGAAGGATTCGGTCAATGCCCAGCATTTCGGAGGCATCTTCCTGGCGAAGTGAGTTTGGTTTATAGGCGACCGGCGTGAAAAAACTGCGGTTTATCACATCGTTTGCCAGCTTGATCAAGTCTGCATTTGCCAGATCGCCTTCCCAAAGTTCCCATGTAAACCGTTCGACCGGCTTTTGCCACGCGATGGTGCCCGCGATGAACCGGCGATCCTGGTCTATATAGATCGGCTCAAAAACATCGGCGCCGCGGGGTACCAGATATGTTGCCAACAAAAAATCCTTGTGGAATTTATATCGTTGTGAATTGACGAAATAGATCTTGTTTTTAGCGCGCCGGTCGATAATGAACATCGCATGCGGCAGGGCATACGGTGTATCGGCGTGATAAACGCGGGCGATATTGTCAAAATCGGCCCGGTCCGAGATCTTTGGCAGCGAGGTTTTTCTCGAGGCGGGATGGTCGGGCATCGCCCCCTCGGGCGCAGTCGCCGGTGATGGCTTGCGCGACATTTGTCCCGCCGCCGTGACCGACAACGCCGCAAGTATCAATAATAATGCGAGATTTCTGATCATTTTACGGCTGCTGACGACGGCTGCCCGTTCGCCAGAAAACGGCTGCGCAAAAGTCGCATATCAGATCTATTCTCGAGCTGGATATCAAGATCACGGACGATCCCATCTTTTAGCCCATAGATCCAGCCGTGGATCGCCAGCTCCTGCCCTCGCCCCCAGGCGTCCTGGACGGCGGTTGTCTCACTTGTATTAATGACCTGCTCTACGACGTTCAATTCACAAAGCCGGTCAAGTCGAGCAGAATTGTCGACGATCGCGGCAAGAGAATCAGCATACAGGTTAGCAGTGTCCTGAATATGCCTAAGCCAATTATCGATCAGGCCGTGCCTCTTTTCCTCGAGTGCGGCCTGGACCCCGCCACATCCGTAATGCCCTGTAATTATGATGTGCTTTACACGCAGTACGTCTATCGCGAATTGAAGCACCGACAAACAGTTCATATCGGTGTGGATGACCAGGTTAGCGATGTTGCGGTGGACAAAGATCTCGCCGGGATTCAGGCCGACGATCGTGTTGGCCGAAACGCGGCTGTCCGAACAGCCGACCCAAAGGTATTCGGGCGTCTGCTGCTCAGCTAGTTCAGTAAAGAAAGTAGGCTCATTTTGCCGGACCCTTTCAGACCAGCGGCGATTATTTTCCAGTAAATGTGTTAATTTTTCCACAATTTATTCCAAACAGACATTCTATCGCGGTGAGCTCACTTAGGTAAAATGCAGCGGTCCGGGAAGGGTAAGAAATGTTAAGCGAGAGAAGAAAACGCGTTAAGCTTAAACCTCTGAAGTTGGCTTGGCGGCGACCTCTCGATCTCGGTTCCGCTTTTTGACCTGGGCCCGGATACTGAGGAAGAAGGCGACCGAACCAAATACGCCTGCCAGAAATGCGCCATCGTTGTTCCCAACCCAAAAGAAATAGACGGCGGCCGCGGCCAATACAACCGCCAGTACTTGAAATATTCGTTCCATTATTATGGCGCCTTTTCGGCGACCTCGCGGATGCTCGCCCCGCGAAAAAGAGCGCCGATCGCCTGAAATATTCGCCGTACGGCGCGATAGACCTTCGGAAAGAACCACAGGAAAAATATCGCAAAGACGAGCAGGACAAAAGCGATCACGAACGGCGCAAAGACCGCCAGAAACGAGCCGGCAAACGCGATAATGTCCTCGGCGATCGAAAGTGTCCAATTAGAAACGGGCTCAGGCGAAAGGTTTGCCGCTGCTCGCGCCGCCGCTTTTGTTCCGTGTGACGCAAATGCAAATCCGCCGCCGATAAGCGCGGCCGGAATATACACACTTGGATTCATGTCGGAGGTTGCCGCATATGCGACGATCACGCCGGCTGGAACGCGAATAAACGTATGAACGACATCCCAAACACTGTCGACGTAGGGTATCTTGTCGGCAAAAAATTCGACGATATACAAGCCGCCGGCGATGCCGATGATCCACCAGTTATCAAGTACGTCGAGCCCGCCGGGAAGCTTGACTCCGCCAAGTCGCTGAAGCAGCCCGAGGACCGAAACGGTGGCATATAGGTTTATCCCGGAAGTCCAGGCCGTTCCAAGTGCGAGCGATAATGTTGAGAACCATTCCATAGTCTTGAGAGGTGCGAGCGACAAGGGTAGTTACAAGTGACGCGTAGGTAATTTATTCGACTACCTGCTTGTTTTTTCTGGAAGTGAACGCCGGAGTGCATTGAGCATCATTCTAGTCTCCGATACCCCTCTTCTACCCCTCGTCACTCGTCGCCTCTTCCTCATCACCGTCCTTCTTAAATCCGAACTTTTCGAGGCGGTACTGTAATGTACGAAATGTAAGACCCAGGAGTTTGGCCGATTTTGTAATATTGTTATCGGTCCGATCCATTGCCTGCATTATCAGGCTGCGTTCTACGTCTTCGAAATTGACGCCTTCGGGGGGCAGTTTGAACTGCTCCTCTGATGTCGATCCGCCGCCAGTCCTTCCTTGCGTCATTTCGGGGGGCAGGTCATCGAGAGTAACGGTATCATTCTCACAAAGAAGGATGGCACGTTCGAGGGCCGATTCGAGCTGTCGGACATTTCCCGGATACATATAGTCGGTCAGCAGCCGCTTGGCACCGGCCGCAATTGCGATCTTTCGTTCGGTTCCGCGGGTATGTTTTTTGACAAAATAATCTATCAAGACCGGAATATCGGTTCGGCGTTCGCGAAGAGGCGGGATCTCGATCGAGAGCACATTAAGCCGATAATAGAGATCTTCGCGAAATCTCTTTTCTTCGGTCATTTTCAACAGGTCGCGATTTGTCGCCGCCAGGACGCGAACGTTAACATCTATCTCTTTTACGCCGCCGACACGACGTATCTCTTTTTCCTGAAGTGCCCGCAACAATTTAGCCTGTAGAGCTATGTCGAGTTCGCCGATCTCGTCTAAAAACAAGGTGCCGTTATTCGCGATCTCAAACAAACCTTTCTTTTCACCGACAGCTCCTGTGAAAGAGCCTTTTTCATGTCCGAAAAGCTCCGATTCAAGCAGGTTTTCGTTGATCGCCGCGCAATTAACAGCTTGAAAGACCTCGTTCGTTCGCAGCGAGTTCTTGTGGATCGATCTCGCGATCAGCTCTTTTCCGGTTCCGCTCTCACCGCGTATCAAAACGGTCGAATTCGACTTAGCGATCTTCAGGATCAATTTTTTGACTTTGTCCATCTCCGGCGAGACCGAAACTATCTCGGTGTCGAGCGCAGACAATTTATTCAGTGCTCGCGAGACCGTGTCCAACAGCTTTTCGCTGTCATACGGTTTTTGCAAGTAATCAAAAGCGCCAAGGCGAAGAGCATCGACCGCCGAGTCGACCGAGCCGTGAGCGGTCAAGAGAATGACTATGATCGACTTGTCATAATTGGTCAGCTCTTTGAGCAGATCGAGTCCGCTCATTCCCGTCATTTTCAGGTCGGTTAGAACGAGGTCAAATCGCCGCGATTCGACAAATTTCATCGCCGCTTCACCTGAACTCGCTGTCGTCACGTCATAACCCTCGCCCGAAAGGATCATCTCAAGTATCTCGCGTTGACTTTTTTCGTCGTCGACAACAAGTATCGATTTTCTTGCCATAATTATTCGGTCGAAGGGAATTAGTTAGGTACGAGCATGAGTTCGAATTCTACTCGTCCTGTGGGCCGCTTCCCTCGTCGCTTTTTGGTAATCTTACCGTAAATTTCGTTCCCTCGCCTAAATTTGACTCGGCTTGTATCGAACCGTTGTGCAGATCTACGATCTTTTGAACGATAGCCAAACCCAGGCCGGTGCCGGTTTCTTTGGTCGAAAAATACGGCTCGAAGACCTTCGGAAGATTTTCTTCAGGTATTCCGGATCCGGTGTCGGCTACCTCGATCCGGACCGATCCATTCTCAGCGTCGGGCAGGATGCGGATATTAAGGTTCCCACCCGCTGATCCCATTGCCTGTACAGCGTTGATAAAAAGATTATTGAAAACCGACCGCAAGAATTCCGGGTCAGCCATTATAGTCGGAACGCTTTCGTGTTCGATGAGGCTGATCTTAATATCGTTCTCGGCGGCCTGAGATTCGACCAGACGCAGAGAATCGTCGACGATCTTTCGCGCTTCGACGGGCCTCAGATCGGCCTTGGCGGGACGCGAATAATTCAAAAAGTCTGAGATCTGCTGGTTTATACGTGCGACCTCCGCCTTTAGCTGCGATATCAGCTTCGTGAACGTTTTGGCATCGGCTTGATCGTTGGGGGCAAATTTCGAGCGAAGGTGGTCGAGCGTGAGATTTATATAATTGAGTGGATTGCGTATCTCATGTGCAATAGCCGAGCCGAGCCGTCCGATCACAGCACTTTTCTCGGCTTGTTGAAGTTGGTCATACACCTCCTTTGACCGCTCAAGTCCACTTGTCATTTCATTAAATCGTTGGGCCAGTCGCCCCATTTCGTCGCTTCGGCCGTAATCGGGAACGCGAACGGTCAAGTTACCGGCCGCAACCTCGCGGGCGGCGTTCGACAAATTTGCGATCGGGCGTGTAAAACGCCAAACAAGCAGCAGCGTAATAAGCGTCGAGAGCATCAGCACGCCCAACGTTACGATCAACGGCCTCGCCGCGCGCCAGGCGGCCTCATTCTTGTCGTTCCTCAATAGCACCATTATGTACCAGCGGCCATCGCTCGTTTCGATCGGAACAGCGTGAGCTTCGTCGTCGCTTGACTTATTTTCCGCTGATGGAGCATTCGGGAAAAACTGGAGGTCGCTCCCAAGGCGGCTGCCTTCCATCAACGGCGGAAGGTCAGATAGGTCGGCTAGTTTCCGGTATATAAGTGTTTCGCCGGGACCCTCGGTCGGAAGGTATTCGTCACCGAGACTGTCGGTCACACGCCAATTGTTATCAATTATCAAAATGTCGCGAATACGCAGAGCGGCGTCATCGTCCAAAAACGTTTGGCCAGGCCGCTCGACCAGCTCCTGTATCCGGTCATTGGCCGTCATACTGTAGGCTCCGACGGCAAAGGCAGCCAGCAACGCCTTGGTCTGCGCGTCGCGAAGCTCGATATTTTCCTGCTGCGACAGATAATTCAAATAGTATTGAACGCCCAATGTCGCGATCAACAGAAAAGCGAGGATCAGGATCAGCTTGCCTCGAAATGTATCGAAAAGGTTCATGTTAACTGCCTCTTAAGCAGATGTTTAAATTCGCTTGCACGATGACGACTTGAATGTTATAGTTTCGTTTAGCTTTAACGCAACTTCTTGGGCGGCTATCATCGGCCAGGCGAAACCACTCAAGAGTCTCCTCCAACAAACACAACCTAAATACCTATTTTGCTGAGGTAAACCATGAAGTTAATGTGTCCCACTACGCGGCTGGCAACGCTTTTCTTTGCGTTTCTGCTCACCCTTGCACTTACCGCCGGCGCGACCGCGCAAATCAAGAAAAAGGCTTTGCCGGTCAAAAAGCCTGTGGCTAAGAAGACGATTGCCAAGGGAAAGGATGCCAAAAAAGATTCACGCAAACCCACCAAAAAAGAAGAGTTAGCTAAAAAGAACAGCAAGACCGGACGGGACAAGGCCTCAGCCAAAACGAAAGGTACCAAAAAGGACACGCGAAACGCCAAGGCGAGTTCAAGGGACAAGGACACAAAAGGGTCGAAAAAATCGCGGGTCGAGCTTCGCCGCGAGGCAGCCGAACGTAAGGCGGCCGAAGCTGTCCGCCTCGCTGCCGCACTGGCCGAAAAGCGTAGACGCGAACAGGCTGCGCGTGAGGCCCGTGAACGCAAGCTCGCTTTTGAACGCGGACTCCGAAATGAGACCGCTGCCAACATCGCCAACGACAACACGGATGGCGAAGATCCCACAATAAGGGCCGCGGCCGTAAACGCGCTCGGGAATCATGCCGGAACAGTCGTTGTCATGGAGGCCCAAACCGGAAAGGTATTAACGATAGTCAATCAGGACTGGGCGATCCGCAACAGCTTTAAGCCTTGTTCGACGATCAAACTTGTTACCGGCGTCGGCGGTCTCAACGAACATGTTATTGAAGAAGGCGGAACGATACGTAATTCTTCGGGCAGTATGAAGCTGCAGGACGCACTGGCGTTCTCGAATAACGGATATTTCCAGCGTGTCGGCGTTAACATAGGCAGCAGCAAGATGGTTGAATATGCCAAAGAGCTGGGTTTGGGCGAACGCACCGGCATCAACGCCGACGGCGAAACGCCCGGACGCATTCCCAACGGAAATAATAATCCGCGAATCTATTCTCATGGCGACGATTTTGAAGTGACGCCGCTGCAGCTAGCGGTACTCGTTTCGGCTTTATCGAATGGCGGGAAGAAAATGGTTCCGCAGATACCCGGCCCGCGGATCGAGCGTTCGTCGTTCCGACCACAGGTCAGCGGCCGCATTGAGGTGCCGAAATCGGTTGCCGAAGGAATGCTGCCTGGTATGATCGGCGCCGCCGAATACGGTACAGCACGCCGCGGCGTAGACGCTTCGATGGGCGTTGCCGGCAAGACCGGTTCGTGCATTGCCAAGGGATCGTGGGTCGGCCTTTTCGCATCGGTTGCTCCGGTCGAAGACCCGAAGTACTCGGTCGTTGTGATCACTCGCGGCGAGAGCGAACGCGGCAAATATGCGGCAGCGATAGCCGGAAAGGTCTACAACGCTCTCTCATCCCGCATTCAGCGAAATCCCGACAAAGACCTTGCACGCCGCTTGCGGCTTGAGAAGTCGTCGGTGGATGCCCGAACCGCTGCTAAGATGGACGAGGATGAAGACGATGCCGACAGCCCGGATCGTG
>JBDTMQ010000289.1:0-8606 GCA_039934155.1 Acidobacteriota bacterium
ACCACAAACAGGATCACCGAGGCACCGGTGCCGGTGGACAAAATCTCCGAGAAGCTAGGAGCGACGCTCATCTATCAACCGAGCGATGACGATCTTTCGGGCTTTCTGTTGCGCGAGAAGGATAAGATCACTATCGGTGTAAATGGGAGTCATCCTCCAAACCGCCGGAGGTTCGCGATCAGCCATGAGATCGGGCATCTCCTGCTCCACAGCGAAGAGAGTTTTCATATAGACCGGACCAGCGAGAGTTTCGCGCGGCGATCGGTCCAGGGCAAGTTCGAACGCAATAAGGACTCGTCCACCGGTTCCTACCGGATTGAGCGCGAGGCGAACCTTTTTGCCGCCGAGCTTTTGATGCCGACGGTGTTTATCGAAAAGGACATGACAAAACTGGGTCGCATCGATGTTCTGCACGACCCTAGGCTGGACGAGCTGGCCGATGCATACGGCGTCAGCCTTCAGGCACTTACGTATCGGTTGAACAATCTTGGGTACACGCAGGTTTAACGTATTGATGCCGCCCGACCATTCAAGAAGCCAGTGCGGTCATTGATTTTCTGGGAATGTCTGTTAGTGTCGGGGTTGTTAACTGTTTTGCGGAATGGTTTCGGCTTTGCGAAAAGCCGCAAAAACAAGGCGAATCTTCAAAAAACTTGTAGAAATGCTTACTTATTAAGCATCTAAATATGAGTGTTTCGAATATGTTTTATCCACAGGTAAAACTATGTTGCGGGGCTGAAACGTGATACCTTTTTCATAGGTATGTACGGGGACAAATAGACAGGAGGCAATAAAGAATGGTCAACGATATGGCGTTTGGCGGAACGGCAACGGGCCTCGGCCACTATGAGGGACACCACGGATCGGCCACTGAGCAGGCAAAAAAGATCGGTTTTGACGAGAATTCGCGGATCTCGGGTCTCGGCGTACTGATCGACAGCCGCATCGGCTTTACCTTTACCGGCGACGGTTTTATCGTCACTCCGGATCACCGGGAACTGCTCGATAAGGCTAATATTCGATACGAGGTCTTATGAGCAAATTAATATTTCTTTGGGCGATGTCTTGAACATCGCCTTTTTTTGCGCTCTACTCTTACATCGGAAACGCATATGGCAAGCCTAAACCCACAGAATCTGACCCGCTTCAAGCTCCGAATCGCTTCGCTCGGTGATACATCGAGAGGCGATCTGGTTGTGATCGACGACATGTTGCGCGAACTTACTTCGAGCTTTGGAGATGTCGACGTGATCAGGGTCGATTCGTCAGGTCGCAGGAACTCGGACGGGAATATTGTGCTGACCGGGTTTGCAAAATACGATCTGCCATTCGAGGGATTTCTTTCAAAACACTTGCCAGGGTGGAAGGAGCACTTTGACTCACGGCTGGAGTTGTATACCAGCGAAGTGACAAAGTTCGCCTGAGCGGCCGAGTTACGGTGGGCCGAGCGATATTGTTTATATATTCTTCAATTCACTCACCACCGAACAGCTTGTCGTAGGATTTGCCCAGTTCAAACTTCAATGAATCTTCGGAGACGAACCCTTCGGCTGCACCAACCTCTTTTATCCTCTCAGTGAGCCACGCCTCCATTTCCGTGAACAGGTTGAAAAACTCGTCGGCGACCGCTTCGGCGGCTATCGCTTCGAAACTCGTGCCTTTCGGGTTTTTGAAAAAGTAGACAGTTTTTCCGTCCTTCTCTATCTCGTTCGGCAGATTGTGTGCGTAGATATTGCGAAGATTGCCAAGCCTCGTCAATTTATCCCGGTTACGATTGAATTCTTTTTGATCATCGAAAGTGTGACCCAGGACACTCACCCGAAATCCTAGATTCGTGTACTGGTTCTCGAGCACGTTGGCGATGAAATCGTAATTTGCCTCTCCGAAGTAGTATTTTGAGATCAGCAGATTCATATAGATCTCGATAGCACATGCGTTCGCGATGACAAACTCGCGGCTGTTGTTGAATTCGTCCTGGCTGTTTATGGTCCTCATAGTTTCGCCACGCTCAAGAAGCCGCGAAAGCATCGCGATGTTTTTCGACGGATATAGATCGCTCAACAGTGGCCGCTGAGCCAACTCTTCGCGTGGTAATTCTTTCCGCTGCCGGAATTTTCAACTTATGACGCTTTAATTCTAGACAATACGACCGTCAATAAACACTTCACAAAAGAGCGCCGTAAATCTGAGGATTTACGGCCTTTTCGTTTACTGAATTGAAGTGTCAAAAAACTAATGTTTCCTGACATCAGAGCATGACCAGCAAACATTCCACCTATACCGTGCAAGCCTCAAGGAGTTCGCGACCGTCATAATCGAAAGTAACATCCGGCATTGCCGTGTCAGAATAATCTCGATTGGTCAGGCGGTTCAAACGGTCATAGGTCGCCGTAATCGATTGATTCCTCGATAACCCGAACCGTGTTTCCCAGACCATCCGAAATGCCCGTTCGCTTTCTCCCGGCCTGATCGGTGATCGTCTTTTTTGTACCGGTTTATCTTTTGATTTACCTTAAATCCTTGGTGTCATAGCCGCTCCAAAGAATTTCTTTAGTTTTTATCGGGAAATCACTCCTTATTAATAACTTTTGATAGACTTTTTTCTTTGGTAACTCTTTTTCAGATGAATAGTTACTAATATCAGTTCCCCGAGCTCCACTATGAACGAAAAGATATTCTTCGCCGCTTTCATCAATGAGCTTTATTTCCGGGTTAATAACTTGACCAGAAGGGATTTTAATCCCGCGAGCACCGTGTGGTTCTTCAAAGGGTGTATCTAAATACAAAGCAATAAAATGTCGGTCCTTATCTATTTTTATCAGATTTCGCACGTCGATTTCTTTCCATTCCGTGTTGATTTCGACACCTGTCATTAAAATTGTATCGTGAAAAAGTTTCTTATTTATGAAACTGATTCTTGCGAAATATAATAGACCTATCAGAACGCTCAATATTAAGACGACCGAAAGAGCTAAGAGAATTTTATTGGTGTTACTCATAACGAATATTTTTGCGAGTATATTTTATTTTTTTGGATAATAATTCTTATTTACTAAGTATTGACCCAAATTTTTCGTTATATAATTTCGATGAGCCTGGGGATCAATACTTTTAGTTGTTGGAATTCCAAGATCTCCAGCAATAGCGTTAATTGCCCGTTGAAATGCATGACCACAGTTATTATCTGTAAGAGTGTAAACTCCCGAGCCATAATACGCTGTCAAAAGAGCATTTTTGAACTTTGCATTTATTGCAGCCGAACCAAAATCCAAGACATATCCTGTACCAGCAGAGATTTTTCTCCTTTCGTTGGTATAATCCTCAGGATTGTCGTGTTTCGTGTATCGACCCTGTTTTCCGTCAGGAGTAGTTTCTCCCTCCCAAGATGCTGACTGTCCGTTGATTACATATGAAACATGTCCTGCTGCACTTCTTATATTGTATATAGTAACCTCAAGCACTCCGAGACGATCCCAAATTATCACTTCGGTCGCCTCATTATCATCAATTACAGTAACAGTTACCTCTGTTCTGACTTCTCTCGCTTCGATTTTCTCTAGGTTTTCGTTTGCATCTATTATCGCCTGCGCTTCGGCTATTCGGCCTTTCTTTGCTAAAGAGTTTGCACGATTCGCCTGCTGCAAATCATACGTTGCACGGTCGTAGAGCACCATCGCAGCGTTTATTATACCTCGCCCGCCGGAATGCGAATTATTATTTAGATCGCTGCCCCAGAAACCATTGCTCACGTCGCCCCAGCCCTGCGAAGCATCCGCCTGCATCAGACCGAGCGGATCGGTAAACTTGTACGGCGAGTTCGTAACGTAGCTGTAACGATTGAAAGTCTGCGGATTCTTGATGGTCGCACTCGCCGTCAGGGGATCGACGCTTGTGAATCTTCCGTGGCCGGAGTTATAGTATCTCGCCTGTGCGTATTCGAGACCGCACTCATCGTCTTTCTGATAGCCAGTGTAATCCTGACGAACTGCGGGCGGGTTGTAGCCATTGCCACTGCTACCACCGACACGCTCAGAGGAAATAACTTCTTCACCAAAGGCAGTGAAGTCCTTCCTGCTGATCACACCGCCGTTTTTGTCCGTAACGATCCGAGGACTTCCCAAATGATCGGTTGTCAAATAACTTACCTGGGCGGTCGATGGCGGCTCGATCGTTGTCGAATACTCAGCCGCAAGCTGACCGCCAGCATCATACACGAAGATCGTCACTTCCGTTCCGACGATCTTCTTTATGCGTTTGCCTTCGCCATCGTATTCGTAGACCGCATCAGGCGTGCTCGAACTGTTTGATGCACTGAAGAACTCTTTCTGATGACTCTCCGCGTCATAGACAAATCGCTGGCCGTTGAAGTCCTTTACCAATGCCCCGTTTGCGTCGTAATCGTAGTCGACCGACGATCCGCCAACCTGGTTCTCTTTCAGGCGATTGTCCGATGTGTTGATCTCCGGATTGCAGATCGCGGCGGCACAGCTTCCAAGCGTGGTCGTGTCTCCACTGTTGGTCGTGTCGAAATTGCGGTTACCGAACCGGTCGATCGAAAACGTCTGTTTCCACGTCTGCGTCGATGTTCCGCCGATCGGGGTCAGATTCTCCGTCGCGGATTCAATTCGGTTTAGTGAATCGTAACCATAAGTTTGTGTCGCCGTGAATCCGGGATTCGAGCCGACACTCGGAACCGTGATCTTTTGCTCGCGCATCGAGCCATTGTTGCGGTCGGCGACGCTCGACGACGGGTTAGCTCCTTCGTAGTCGAATTCGAGTTTTAGAAGATTCTGTGTCGAATCCGTTACACCTAAGCCGATCTGTTTAACTTGAAGGCGCTCGTTATCATACGAAGCGGTTTCCCATAGCCCGTTGCCAAGCTGCATCTTCGTGACGGCACCGGCCGCGTTATAGGCAAAGCTGTCCGCATAGGTGAAAAAACCGTGGTTGGCGTTCTTCTTGCTTTGCACCTGCGAGAGCTCACCATCGGCGTTTAGTGTATTCTTGACAATTCTTCCGCTCGGATAGGTTTCCTGGATCAAAGCACCGAACAAATTGTACTCATAAGCGAAAGCATACGGATCTTGTGTTCCTGCGATCTGTTCCGCCGTTGTCCGCTGCTCGCTTGTTAGCAAACGGCCCATCCGATCGAACGAAGTATATCTTGTTTCAGAAACCGTGCTTGCAACCTTGGTTGTCTTGCCTTTTGAGAAGCCCGGAACAGAGGGGAGACCAGTTCCGTCGTAATAAAAACTGACATCCGCCGTCGAGGTGTCGGAGTAATCCCTGAAAGTCAGCCTGTTGAGACGATCGTAGGTGGCCGTAATAGTTTGATTCTTCGCATCGGTGGTGGTCAGAATATTGCCATTGTCGTCATAGCTGTAGCCGACAGTCCACGAATTGTTCTCTGTCACGGGGTCGGAAGATGCCAACACCAAAGCCGAGTTGACATCCTGTTCCACCTGTTTCGCTCTCAACACTCTTCCTAACGAATCGTAAGAAAAGAAACGCACCTGTTCGCCCTGCGTCGTCTTTCTAAGGTTCCCAAGCGTGTCAAAAACATAATCGGTAGCAAGGTTCTGACCGTCCGGGTCTTCGATAACTCGAACCATGTTTCCGGCGGCATCCGTGATGCCCTTTCTCTTATTTCCCGCCTGATCGGTGATCGTCTTTGTCGTTCCGATAATGCCCGACGTCGAAAGTCCATAACTGATCTGAACGTCGTTCGTATCCGGCGATGTGACCTTCATCGTCCGGCTAAGATCGTCATACTCCGGTGTAGTCCAAAGTTCAGTCTCACCAGATTTAAACGGATTCGACGAACGTTTGACTCGTCCCATAACGTCGTATTCCGTTTTTGCAAAGATATTCCCGTTTGCATCGATCTTCTCAGTCTCAAAAGCGCGCCCTAATCCGTCATATCTTGAAATCGCCTCGCTCCAATGATATTCGTCGATCTGCGATTTAACTTTGACCCAGCGGCTTTCGTCGTCGGTACCGGCTCCATATTCAGTTATCGTCTCGTGGCCATTTGGTGCAGTAACTTTTTTCGGACGGAGAAGCGGATCATCATATTCCATCGTGGACGTCTGACCGTTGGAGTCGGTTATCGAAAGGACCAGGCCGGTTACAACATCATAAGTCGTCGATGTTGTAAAGGCGCTGTCTGACCCGTAAATTCCACTGCTGTCAGGAATTGGAGAAGTAACCGATACCGGATAAGCGTGGTATGTAGAGTCGTAGGTAGTGGCGGTCTCATAGCCTTTTGCGTCGGTCGCAATCGTGCGGTTCCCGTATTCGTCGAACGTCGCATGGGTTTCAAGGTATGATGCCGGGTTCGTGACGGCACCTTTCGTGCTGTCCCAGGTTCGCATAGTCGTTGGCATCGCATTCGAACTACCGCTGGGGACAAAGCCGCTGTCGTCGTAACTCATTTCGCTCTGCGAAACTATAGTACCGCTGCTGTCCTTGATCTTGACGACAGTAGGTAGCCCGAGAATGTTAGCTGTGCGATAGGTCGAGTTGGTTGAGTATGCCGTCTCGACTGTCTTAAGAAGGCTTCCAATCGGCATTTGTGCTATCGAACCTTCCTGGGCGCAGACTGTCTCGTACTGCGGCGTCGGGCATGATGAACTATTGCTGACTACAGCGAATTCATACTTTTTTACCTTTGTCTGGTCAACTCCGGTGGTCGACTCGTTCGTTGTGTCATATTCATATTCCGTTGTCTGTGCGAGCGCGTCTCCGCTTCCCTCGAACAGAATACTTACGCTCTTTTTGATCCTTGGATTACGGTAGCCGTAATATGTCTTTGTGTATGTTGGCGTGATCCCGGAGGCGGTATAAGTGACCCCATGAGATGAGTGTTCGTACTCTGTCAGCTCTCGCCGCAAAAGATTTCCAGCTAGTCCAGTTGTGGATGTAGAATAAAACCTTTTTTCTACTACAGACCCGGCTCTCGAATCGGACATTCCGAATGGTGCGAATGTTACATCAGGATCGGACGGCGTCCAGGGCAAAATCTTGTATATCTCCGTTCGGGTTTTATCCGGGGCGACTATTTGAAGCAGTCCAATTTGAGACCATCCCTGCGATTCGAAGTATTTCCACTCCTGAATATCGTTTCCGCTGCCGTCTATGCTTTGCTTGCGTGAAGTGATATTGCGATCGGTTTGTGAATAAGGCTCTCGAAAACCTTCCGCTACGGTTATCGTCGAGAGATAGGCGTATTGATCGAATGCACCGGTCGGGTAGGTTACCTTGTCGACTTCTCCATATACGTTATATCCGAATTTGTAGCTGGTGCCGTCCGGGAGAACAATCTCCGAAAGCACGATCGGATTGAAGAGATGTCCCTCGCCAACGCCCTGCTCAACAACCAAGGTCGGAACTACTACGGTCGGCTCTTCGCCGGATTCGTAACTAACCTCGGCGGTGTGGAACAAACTCTGATAAGACGATCCTTGCTGTTGGGGATAATTGGTTTGATCCGAGTCGGTGGGTGCCGCCGAAGGGTTTGGCAGATAGTCGCTTGCCAACGTTTTAAGACTCGGTGTGCCACTCGGGGTGGGCGTCAAGCTGTCTTCCAATTCGCGCCATTTGAACGTATAACTTTGTACGCCTTCATTAACGCCCGAAAGGCCCGGGAAATCATATGTTAAATCGTCCTCCGTTGTCGGGACAGTAGCTAAAGGGTTAGGAATTGTACGACCGAGCGTATCGGTCCAGTCTGAGCCGTCATAGCTGAGCGTATTGCCGTGCCTATCAATAATCTGACCACTATTTCCGTCAATTAAATATCTAGTGCCGTCGGGCATGAATAACGTGCCGGTGTCTGCGTCGGTACTGTCGTAGCGAAGTCTTGAGCCATCAACTGCATAGAAAGTGCCTGACACGTCCAAAGGGCCGCTCGAATAATGTGTGTCCGACTCCCTGAGCTCATGCGATGAGCCGTCAGGCATATGTATCACTACTTTAGGAATGCGATAGTTCCAGCTAAAGCTGGCTCGTCCTTTATAATCGTAATTATCGCCCGATTTCGGCCATTCTATCCGCGGAAGATCAAGGCTGCTTCTCCAGCCCGCCGCAGCGTGCTCGGAATACTTTGGATTCACTATGCTTTGAAAAATGTATCCGGCATACCCCGACGGGTAATACCGGACCCTTGTCCAGTGCTCCATTCTCCACACTGCTGACGAGTAATTGAGCGAAATCGGTAAGTCTAAACCGCGACCATTATAATTGATTAGAGGCACACTAAGATTGAGCGTCGCGCTCTCGTTAACGCTTCCTGTCGTGATCTGATGGTTGGTTTGGTCGCCTTGAGCTTGTGCAGTTCCGAGTAGCGCAAGCAGCAACAACCCAGTCGATAAGAGTTTATTTAGTTTGTTACCTATTGGACGACATGAACGAGCGACAAGGACAAAGTCAGTGGCTTTCAATTTGGTTTCGAGTTTATGTTTCATGGAAGTTTTTTGCGGCGGCAATCTACAATAATCTCAATATCTCGAATTCTGGGCTGGAACAAAGGTGTCCAAAACTTATCTCCGATAGAAAACAGCCACGGGAATATCGTACTGAATACCCCAGGTCACGTTTCGAGTGGA
>JBDTMQ010000290.1:0-2829 GCA_039934155.1 Acidobacteriota bacterium
GCAGCCAGTAGACGATGTCATACAGCGTGGCCCCGCGCGATAGGTCGATATAGAGCGTTTCCTTACGGTCCGCTTCAACCCCCAACGCCTTTGCCAGCCGAGTTCTGAGGTCTAATATTTTTCTTAGTAAGGTATAGTTGATTTGCGTCACTGTCCGCTCCCTAAAGCAACTCTTATGAATGGGTTTATTATGCCACAAGGCTGCGGGTGCGGGTACGTCTGGCTTTTTGTTACATATGGCACATGTCTCTCATAAATTGTCGAGTTCATTTCAGGGAGCACTGGCCGGCGGCGGCGATCCGGCAACCTCTCCGCTCTATGTTTTCGGGCCGTTTCTGAGGCTGATCGTTGTCGCCGGAGTTGCCCGCATCACATTTGGCGCATCTGTTTGGCTTGCGGTCCTGACGGTCTTTATTGTTTCGGCGATGTATCGCCAGGTGATGATCTGGGTGACCGATGGCAGCGGCGGCAGCGGCCTGAGTGATGAAGAGTTCGGCGGCTGGGCGGTGAAGATCAATGCTGCGATCACTTTTATCGAATACACTC
The DNA here is from genome assembly GCA_039934155.1 of Acidobacteriota bacterium. GTDB lineage: Bacteria > Acidobacteriota > Blastocatellia > Pyrinomonadales > Pyrinomonadaceae > OLB17. The sequence continues at coordinate 547 of JBDTMQ010000290.1, forward strand.
TGACCTTCCTTGTCAGTATGGCCGCTCTGGTAACGTTCATCGCGGACCGATTTCCTAACCTAAACGATTCGATCTTCGGTTTTCAGTATCGTGTTTTTCTTGCGATCGTACTAAGTATTCTCACCGGTTGGCTGGTCAACAGGGGGCCGAAGATGGCGGCCCGTGCGTTTGGACCGGCGACGGCTGCGGTTCTGCTGCTTTTATGGGTGATGATCTTCGCGAGCATTTGGCGTTTCGGGTTTAACCTGCCAGCGATAGATCTTAAGGCGTTCACGCCGGAATATTTTCATTTTACGCTCGGCGGGTACGCGCGGATCCTCGCCTTGATGACAGGCATCGAGATCTTCGCAAATCTGGTTGCGGCATATGATGGTACGCGGGCGCAGAAAAGCAGGAAGGCGTTCGGCAGCTTGATGATCATCATGGGAACGACATCGCTGACGATGCTGATAGTCGGCCCGGCGATATTTTCGCTGTCGGACCCAAGCAATTCACTTGTTTCGGTCTTCACGCAGACGATGGACCAGCTCCTGCCGGCGTGGGCTGCATATCTCGGAACCCTGACCGGAATAGCGGTGCTCCTCTCAGCATGCGCGGCGAGCGCTCAGGGGTTGCAAAATTTATCTCTGGGTCTGCGATACCGTCACTATATTCCCGCTTCTTACGGCCAGCAGAACAGATTTGACGTCGCCGGCAAGCCTGTCTGGCTTGAGGTCGGAATCGTCGTCGGATGCTTTTTGATTTTCGGCACGCACGAAGAGACGTACTTGGCCCTTTACGCTGCGGGCGTCTTTATTTTACTAAGCATGACGGGCTGGGCCGCGAGCAAGCGGCTGCAGCGTGAACTGAGGAGGAAATTCTCTACGATCGGCACGATCGCGCTTGCCGGGACGGTTTTGGCCGCCCTCCTGACTTCGGCCGCAACTTTTATAATCTTCGACGAGCGGTTTTTTGAGGGAGCCTGGACATATCTGCTATTCGTCCCGGCCCTTTATATTGTGTTCACGCTTTATCGCCGCCGGTTGGGAGCGCCGACCTCAGTTGAAGACCGTTTAGGACTTTTACTTACCGAACAGAAATATCTTCCCGATTTCGCCGGCGATCAGGCGTCGGCCGTCGGGCTGACGAAGATCCTTGTTCCGCTAAACGGTTCGATGCTTGCGGAGCAATCGCTGCCAATGGCGAGATATCTGGCGCAAACTTTTGGCACGGGTCTGGTACTGGCAAACGTAACCGAGGACCCAAAGGCGGAACGATCCGAGGCTGTGATCGAAGAATATTTGCGGCGAACCGGCCAATTGATGACCATCGATTCGGGCAATGTCGAATACGCGATCGGTCAGGGCGAACCCGCGACGGAACTGACCCGTCTGGCGAGTGAGCGAAACGCCGATCTGATCGTGGTCGCTACGAAAGGTGGTTTCGAGATCGGGCATCTGTTTTCGGCCAGCGTATCACAGCGTTTGCTCGAGCAGGCGACGCTGCCGATCTTGCTGCTGCGGCCGACGGATAACCTGGCCAGCCGCTATACTGAATTCCGGAAGATAATCGTTGCCCTGGATGGTTCGGCCGAGGCCGAATGTGTTTTACCCTTGGTAAAATTGTTTGCCGATCAGTTCGACAACGAAGTTCTTCTCGTATCAGTGCCCGAGGGTGCAGAGTCTGAGAACTACACCGTGACGATGCAGCAGTATCTTGACGGGATCGCCGCGGGGCTCGATTCAGAAAAAACCGCAACCCGCGTCTTGCTCGGAGGGTCCGGAGCCGCACGGACGATCCTTTCATTTTCTGAGAGCGAAAAAGCCGATCTGATAGTGATGGCAACGCATGGCCGCGGCGGTGCTCATCGCATTGAACAACTCCCGCTGGGCAGCGTTCCGACACGCGTGATCGAAAAAACCACATGCCCGGTTCTGCTTGTGCCGGTGCGGCAGGCGATCGATGAGGAAAAGGCTTGAGCGCGTATCGGATCAGGAGGCGGCCAAAAGTATAAATATGCTCGAACCGAGATTCATTCCTTTAGATTTTCAAACGGTGGAACCGCACGAGCAGACCCAACGGGCCAAAGAGTTTTTCGAAATGCTAAACCGCCGCCGCACCGTTCGCGACTATTCCGATCGGGAAGTGCCGATCGAGCTGATCAAACAAGCCATCGCTGCGGCTGGCACGGCACCGTCGGGCGCAAATATGCAGCCGTGGCGGTTTGTGGTCGTAAAGGATACGGACGTCAAAAAGAAAATAAGGGAAGCAGCCGAGAAGGAAGAATTCGATAGCTATCACGGC
>JBDTMQ010000291.1:0-16316 GCA_039934155.1 Acidobacteriota bacterium
AGGTAGATAAGCTGTCGAGCATTGGTATGACTGACAAGCTCGACAAAATTTTCGGCGGCCCGGGCTTCAAGTTTCTCAAAACTATCCGAACTGTCACTCATTGAATGTATGAGGTAATAGGCGGCGTCGATATTCTCTATTCCCGCTGCCGACAGATCGTCGGCCAAAAAATCGGCTTCCAGAACAGAAATGCCCGGATCGGCGTAGATACCGTCTTTGGGAAAGCGATCCTTGTTTCGGACACAGCAAACGACCTCGTGGCCAAGTTCGATCAGCAGCGGCAACAGTCTTTTGCCGATATATCCGTTAGCTCCGGTGAGGAGAATCTTCATAAATATTTAGTTCAAGAATACCATCTCCCACGCAATTTCGATGCGTATGTTACGGAAGTGTTTTAACAGTTTTCGGTACCGGCCTATTGGCGAAAAATGGAAAGGCCGAAGATCGCGTTGTCGTTCGAATACGAATTGACAAGGACAGGCCCAAATTGGAACTGAGTGAGGATCTAGCAGATTATTGGATCGGAAAAAAGAGAAAAAACTTCCTACCGGCTGTGGTTTTGTCTTAGCGCTTTCAACACTTTCTCACCTCGCGGGGACAGCCGGTAACCGGGCCGGAGGCTTTCGGTCAGCCCCAAAGCCTTAAGCTTTCTGACCCAGGGTTTGAATGTCGGGATCGTGAGGCCGATCTGTGCGGCAAGGATCTGTGCATGGGTGTTGGGCTGGTCGTGGATCAATTGCAAATAAGCCTCGGTCCAGCTCCCGCGTTGGCTTCCGGTATCGAGCTTGTGCAGATTTGCGATCAGTTCGTCGAGTTCTTTTTTGCTGAGCTTGTCGCTTGTGCGAAGGGTTTTCCGCGGATCTTCGCCGGCCCAGTGAACGCCGATGCGATAGATGTCTTCGTCGCGGTCGTAGAGATCGGCAAGCAGATCTTTTTTCGACGCAAATCCTGCCGCCTTTGCATCTTTTTCAGTGATCTGTTTTTCGCTGACGACCTTGACCGAATCGATGCCGATCACCCCAAGCTGGGTCATCTGAGTGCCGCCGGCCTTCACGCCCGCGCGCTTCCAACGCCTGAAGATCAGCGAAATGTTTCCGGCCTTGATCTGGTCAAGTATCTTGTTTTTGATCAGCATCAGTTTGCTTCGCAAACTTTGTACGTTGTGTCGCGTGCGGCCCCGCTATCCGCCGCTGACGGCATTAAAGATATGCAATTCGGAATTAGGCTCGACATGTGTCATCAAACCGTTTTGCCGGCGTATATCTTCGCCGTCGTAAAAAATATTTACGTGCGGCCGTATCTCGCCGGTCTCGGTGATTATCCGGTCGCGGAGCGATATCTGCTGCCGCCACAGCGACGCCAGAACATCATCGACGGTCTTAAAATTACCGGCGATCTCGATGTCGGTCTGACCGTTGCTAAAACTCTTAAGATGGCCGCTCAGGTAGATCTTGAAAGACATAATTACACCGCCACAGCTTTTACACACAGGATCTCGGGCAGGGCGTTTTGGATCAGGCTCCATGAATCGCCGTTGTCCTGCGAGCCGTAAAGTTTCCCGCTTCGCGTTCCAAAATAGACGCCGCCCGTTGCGCTTTGGTCCGACGCGAGTGCATCGCGAAGGATCACTTCATACGCGTTTTCCTGCGGCAGCCCTCGGGTCAGAGCCTGCCATGTGTCGCCCTCGTCGCTGCTGCGATAGACCCTCAGTTTCCCTTCACAGGTAAACCGTACCGCGTCCGCCTGCAGCGGCACGATGAAAACATCGCCCTTTTTGCTGGCCGCGATCCCAAATCCGAAATTCGACGGTAATCCGGATTCGATCTCCTGCCAGGAGCGGCCGTCGTCACGGCTGCGGTACACGCCGTGGTGATTCTGCAGAAAGAAAGTTTCCTTTTTGGCCGGATGCCGAACGATCTTGTGCACGCACTGGCCGAATTCCGGATATTGATCGGGCAGAAAATACGCCTTAACACCCGAATTCGAAACCGACCACGTTTTGCCGCCGTCCGCGGTTTGGTAAACGCCGCCGGTCGATATCGCGATCTTGATATTGTTTGGATCGTCCTTGTCCGTAATGATAGTGTGAAGGCACAGGCCGCCGAAACCCGGCGACCACTGCTCGCGGTGCGGGTGTTCCCACAGGCCGCGGTTAAGCGACCAGGTATCGCCAGCGTCGAAAGATTCAAAAAGGGCCGCCGGCGCGACGCCGCAGTAGAGCGTGTCGTCATCGGCACCCGCCGCGATCTGCCAGATATTCTCGAGCGCTTTGCCGGCCTCCCCGGGGAACTTGATCCGCATTTCCTCGGGCGTGTCCCAGGTCTTTCCGAGGTCGTCACTGAATACGAGCTCAGCGCCAAAATGCATACTCTGGGCCGCGGCCCAAAGCCGGTTGCGGCCCTTTCTCGAGTCGAACATCATCGAATAAACTGAACGGCCAGGGAAATGGGGCCCGTCGATGCTCCATTTATCGCCGCCATTTTGACCAAGTATGAATGCACCTTTTCCGGTGCCTACCAACAGTAAGTTGCTCATAATCGCATGCAGAAACCCGCGCGTTCATTTGCGGAAGCCCGCGCTTTAGCAAGGCGTGATCAAAAGGTTGAGACATGCGCCCTCGCTTACGCGCGGGCTTCTGCCCTAAAACCAGCTGCTTTTCGATTTCGACTTTCCGCCAAAGATACTGCCCAAAACACCCCGGACGATCTGATTGCCGATCTGGCGCCCGATCGAGCTGCTGGCCGAGCGGGCCACGCTTTTCGTTACCGATTCGATCAGTGTATCGGGCGCACGGGCGGCGGCCCGTTCCTCCTTGGCCTGACGTGCCGCTTCCTTCTCGGCCTCTTTGGCGGCGGTCGCGGCCGCGTCGGCCTCAGATTTTTCCGTCGCCTTTTTGCTCAGCAGTTCGAAAGCCGACTCGCGGTCGAGCACATTCTCATAAACGCCCGCGACCAGCGAACTCGAGATCAATTGCTGACGCTGCTCGGGTGTGATCGGCCCGATCTGTCCCGCCGGCGGTACAACAAAAGCGCGGTCGACGACGGTCGGGACGCCTTTTTCATCAAGCATAGAGATCAGGACCTCGCCCACTCCCAATTCGGTAATGACCTTTTCGGTGTCGATATTCGGGTTCTCGCGAAACGATGTCGCCGCGGCCCTGACACCTTTCTGTTCCTGCGGCGTGTAGGCGCGGAGCGCATGCTGTACGCGATTGCCTAGTTGTGCCAGAACCTTTTCCGGAATATCCGCCGGATTCTGCGTCACAAAATAAACACCGACGCCTTTGGACCGGATCAGGCGAACCACCTGCTCGACCTTGTCGATCAATGCTTGCGGCGCGTCTGAGAATAAGAGGTGAGCTTCGTCAAAAAAGAAGACGAGCTTTGGCTTTTCCAGATCGCCGGCCTCGGGCAGTGACTCAAAAAGCTCAGACAGCAGCCACAGAAGGAACGTCGAGTAAAGCTTCGGCGCATTTATCAATTGGTCGGCCGCCAACAGATTGAGCACTCCCTTGCCGCCGATCGTCTGCATAAAATCTTCGAGCTTTACAGCGGGCTCACCGAAAAACTGGTCGCCGCCCTGTTCGTCTATCTGAAGCAGGCCTCGCTGAATGGCGCCGATCGAGGCTGTCGAGACATTTCCGTATTGCAGCGTTAGATCCTTGGCATTCTCGCCGACAAACAGCATCAATTGCTGCAGGTCTTTGAGATCAAGTAAAAGCAGGCCATTATCGTCCGCATATTTAAAGGCGATGGTCAAAACACCTTCCTGTGTATCGTTCAACTGCAGCAGCCGCGAAATAAGCAGCGGCCCCATCTCCGATGCCGTTGCTCTCAACGGATGGCCCTGCTTGCCGAATACGTCCCAGAGTGTTGCCGGAAAGCCCTCGAACGCCGGTGTAATGCCGAGCTGAGCGTTACGGGCGTCGATCTTGGCATTGCCGCCGCCGGGCTGGGTCACCCCGGTCAGATCGCCTTTGATGTCCGCCATAAAAACGGGCACACCCCGCTGGCTGAATCCCTCGGCGATCCGCTGCAGCGTCACGGTCTTTCCGGTGCCGGTCGCGCCGGTTATCACACCGTGGCGGTTGGCCATGCCTGTCAGCAATTGAAATTCGGACGCATCTTTTTTAGCGACGAGGATAGGTTCGGTCATAAGTTAATTGTCCCGTAAGATCATGTGAAAGATAAAAGTCGGCTAACAGCCATCATTCCTGCCGGCTGCCATGCGGCTTTTCGCAATTGAACATCCAGTTGATACCGTATTTGTCCTTGAGCATTCCGAAACGGCTCGCCCAAAACGTTTCCTGAAGCGGCATTTTTACCGTTCCGCCGTCGGCCATTTTGGCGAACATCGACTCGGCGTCCTCGATCGAATCGATACCGAGCGCAAGCGAGATATTGTCCCCCACCACCGCCTGTTGATCTGACATACAGTCATCGGCCGCCATTATCACCGTATCGCCGACCCTTAGAACGGCGTGCATCACTTTGTCCTCGCTGCCCTCGGGCGCATTCGGCGTGTCGCCGTATTTCAACAATCCCTGGATCTCAGCACTAAGATTAGTTTTGTAAAAGTTCAGGGCTTCTTCGCAATTTCCGTTAAATCCGATATAGGGTTTTACTCCGATCATCTCGATCTCCTTGGTGGTCTGTTTTTCGATCAGGGGCCATCAGCAATTTTCGTACTTCCAGTTTCGGGCCTTGCCCTCGGCAAGCCATTCGATGGTCGTTGCCAGCCGCTTGGTTCGCGTCGCTTCGGTCTTGGCCTCTGTGATCCACTCGAGGTACTCTTTTTTGTGACTGTATGTGAATTTATCAAAGGTAGCCAGTGCTTTCTTATTCTTTTTCAGCGCGGCGGTCAGGTCCTCGGGAACGACCAGTTCTTTTTTTACGACCGGCTTTTTGGCAACCTTTATTCCATTTTCGTTTAGTTCGACAGCCTGCTTTACGAGCGTCTTGATCATCGCATCGTCGGGTAGCTCGTCGAGCGATGTGATCCGGCCAAAACTTCCCATTGCGGTCTTTTGTTTCGGGAACGCGTCCTTTTCGAGCAGCGACTGTTTCCAGAATCCGAACGCGCAGTGCTGTTTGAACGATGCCATGCTGCAGACCGTTCCCTTATATTCAAAATGCGGGAAGCTCCATTTCATCGTCTCGGAAATTTCCGGATGGGCCGCGTGAACCAGCTTTCTGATATGCTGCAAAATAGGGCGGGCAAACCCGGCCGAGCGCTCAATGTAGGCATCGACTCGAGGATCCGACTTCGGCATAAAACTTAACTCCTTTCCTGATCCATTGTTGATGAATTGCGAAACGCATTATAACCGATTTTCCTTTCTTATCACCAATTTTAGACCCGACCAAAGCTCATCGACCGCACAAACCTTTATATCGACCAGACCGAGCGGCAAGGCGATGTCGCGAACGGTGTCTTCGGTCAATTCCGTCGGCCTTTTGGCCGCTTTTTTGTACCACGAGACCCAGATCGCTCCGTTCTGCTTCATATTCCGCATAGACGCCGGAATTTCGGTCAAAAGCTCGTGTTTGCTGTTGGTGAATAAGTGTATGAGATCAAAGCCGCTGCCGATCTCACCGCTCGGCCACGGCGGATCGTCGGGCAGACCGACAAATCTCACTCCAGGCGGGACGGGCGCCAAAAGGCCCGCATAATCCTTCGGCGCGTTGATAACCAGCACTAAAGAGCCTTCTTTGATCCCGAGCTTTTTCGCCAGCGGCGTTCCTGAATAACCCGTCGTCATACAAAATGCAGGATCGCCTCTCTCTGCCGCGGTCCGTCGAATTCGCAAAGATAGATGCCCTGCCAGCGGCCCAGTAAAAGCTCTCCATTCTCAAATGGCACTGTCACGCTCGAGCCGACCAGAGTGGATTTTATGTGGGCGTCGGAATTATGCTCGAAATGCCGAAAATTCTCGTCGAATTGCGGTATCAGCCGCCGCAGAAAGCCAAGCATGTCGCTTTTTACGTCCGGGTCGGCGTTCTCGTTTATCGTCAGGCCGCATGTCGTATGCTGTATAAAAACGACGCAAATGCCATCCGGTCGCCCGCACGCGCGAATAGCGGCCGAAACATCGTCGGTGATCTCGACCATTTCCTCGCGCGCATTTGTTTTGATCGATATTCGTTCCATCTCTTTTAGGCGGCTTTATCGACCCAATATAGCAAGAAATACGGCCGGAGTGCAGCCCAAATGGGAAGGCCCGGCGAAAATTGTTATCCTTTACCAGAACAAATTATTTTAAGCGGGAGCATTTTTTTGATGAAGGTAAAGTCGTACATATTTTTCGCTCTGATCCTCTCAGCCGCGACCATCGCTTACGGGCAAAACCGGTTCGAAGGTTATTCGTTCATCGTCGGCGCCGACAGCGGCGGCGCGTGTCCCGTGCGGTTCCTTCCGAATTCGATCGAAGGGAACACGATCGAGGTCTATCTCGCCGGGACGAACCAAAAGACCGCCGCCTCAGGGTTGACGGCCTGCGACGGCAGCCGGGTACTGGGAAACCGTGTGGCGCCGAATGGATCGTCGTTCCGCTGGTGTTTTGAGGGCAGCGAGCGGATGTATGAAACAAAACTTACCAACGGGACGGTCAATCTCTGGTATCCGCTAAGCAAGGAGTTAGGAACCTATAACGTCGAGGATTTCCGACCCGTCTCAAGGACCTCAGGCAGCGACCCGCAATATGTGTTCACGAAACCGGCTGACTATTCCGAGACGATCCGGCGCGCTGTCGCATTCATTGCAGTTAGAAATGGCGGAACGCTTATTTTCCCCGACGGGGATTATGTGGTCGGCACCCTTGACGGCAACCGCCGCGATCCCGCATATCAGGGCATCACACTTCCGTCCGGTATCACCGTGACCGGTACCAGTACATTTATCTCGACACCGACGACGAATCTGCCGATGTGGCGAAGTGCTGCCCGCATCAGGCTGAGAAACGAAAATCAAACGATCTTTCGCATAGGCGGCTGTACCATCGGCGTCACGGTAAAGAATATCGAGCTTCTCGGCAACACGCCTTTGTATGGCGAAGGGCCGCGAAGCTCAGTCGGGAATTACGGCATCGAGGCTGTCGGCAAATGGGCGATCGATCCGGTGAGTAAGGCACATACGCCGAACTCGAGCCAGTTCTTCAGATTCGAGAACGTCGTTTTTCAAAATCTCGACACCGGCATCCGCGTCGGTAACGCGAACGGGGACCGTTGTGACAACAACACCCAGGCCTGCAATCAGTGGCAGTTCGATTACGTAAAGGTCGACCACGGCATCTTTGTGAATAACCGCACCGGTATCTATATCGACACTTTTAATACCGACTGGAACATCACAAATTCGACTTTCTTTTATATGGCGGCGCTCGCGCCCGGCGACGGCATTCGCATAAAACGCGCGGGATCGATACTTGTCGAACAATCCTTCGGCGGCGGGTACAACTATGCCGAGGCGATCGGCGGGACATTTCTGAATATCGACACGATCGGAAGCCTGACCGTGATCAATTCAGCCGCAGAGCGTGCCCGTCGAAGCATTTTTGTATCGGAAATGGGCGGCGTAGCATCGTTGAACCTGACCGTGATCGGCAGCACCTTTGGCGACAAGATCGAGCTCAACGGGCGAATGAATTACATCTCTACCGGTAATTTCTACGGTCCGCGATCGGTCCGAGCTCAGCCGGGCGTGACGATCACGTCGACCGGCGACCGGTTTTGTTACGACCCGCTTGTGCTGCCCGGACAGTGCTACGACGAGAATCGAAAAGCGGTCAGCGATCCGGGCTTTGGCTCGGGCCGAATGATGTTCAAGACCGGCCGGTTTCCCGAGGGAAGCGGTGCAAACATTCTACAGGGTCAGCCGAATCAATTCGGTTACGACCTGCAGATCTCGAACGGGCTATTGCAGCTCGATTCAAATATCACATTTCGCGACATCACCGGCTTTGCAGCGGGCAGTCCCGGCCGGCCGCCGGTCACCGACGGCGCGATCGTCTATTGTAAAGATTGCCGAAAGAATGCCTCCGGCGTATGTACCGAGGGACGTGCCGGGACAGACGGCGCATTCGCCAAACGCATCAACGGCCAGTGGCGGTGCGATTAGCGTTTGAGCTCGTCTGCCCATTAGACGGTCTAACTATTTGATAATCGCGTCTTTTTGAGTTTTACTATATGTTTTGCTAATTCTTTGCAGTAATTTATAAAAAAAAATTAACCGGATCAGCCGTTTGCCGCCGAACGAGTTAAATAGAACATTATGAACAGTTACGTTATCTATATGATTCCCGCACTCGGGGTCGTGGGCTTGCTGGTAATGGCTTTTAAGTCAGCATGGGTCAGCAAACAGGACGCGGGCGACGCGAATATGCAGGCGCTCGCCGGCCACATTGCCGACGGCGCGATGGCATTTTTGAAAGCCGAGTGGCGCGTCCTTAGCATTTTTGTGGTGATAACCGCGGCATTACTGGCGTATTCGGGAACGATCCACGAGGTTAACGGGAAGCAGATATATTCGAGCTGGCTCATCAGCGTCGCATTCGTCATCGGTGCCGTATTTTCGGCAACGGCCGGATTTATCGGCATGAAGGTCGCCACAAAAGCGAACGTTCGCACAACACAGGCGGCCCGTACGAGCCTCAAAAAGGCGCTGGCCGTGTCGTTCACCGGCGGGACCGTGATGGGTCTCGGCGTGGCCGGACTCGCCGTGCTTGGTTTAGGCGGGCTGTTCATCGTCTTTCTCGCGGTGTTTGCCGATCTTGGCGCAAATCAGATCAAAACAGCGATCGAGGTACTGACCGGTTTTTCGCTAGGCGCTGAATCGATCGCGCTTTTTTCGCGTGTCGGCGGCGGAATTTATACCAAGGCGGCCGACGTCGGCGCCGACCTGGTCGGCAAGGTCGAGGCCGGAATTCCCGAGGACGACGTTCGCAATCCGGCGACGATCGCCGATAACGTGGGCGATAACGTAGGCGACGTTGCGGGCATGGGCGCCGACCTCTTCGGGTCCTATGTCGCGACCATTTTGGCGACGATGGTTCTCGGACAAGAGATCCGCGTGCGCGACAACTTTGGCGGAATGTCGCCGATCCTTTTGCCGATGGTCATTTGCGGTCTCGGGATCATTTTCTCGATCATCGGCACCTTTTTCGTCCGCATTAAAGACGAAAAGTCGAGCGTTCAGAATGCCCTGAACATCGGTAACTGGGCCGCGATGATACTAACCGTGGTCGCCTCGTATTTTGTCGTGATGTGGATGCTGCCCGAGGGGTCGATCACATCGCGAACGAGTACGTTCACTAAATCGGGCGTCTTTATGGCGATCGTCGTCGGAACGATCGTCGGCGCGATCATGAGCTTTGTCACCGAATATTACACGGCGATGGGCAAAAAGCCCGTGATGTCGATCGTGCAGCAATCGTCGACCGGGCATGCGACAAATATCATCGGCGGATTGGCCGTCGGAATGAAATCGACCGTCATCCCGATACTGACGCTGGCGGGCGGTATCATGGCGTCACATTATTTTGCGGGCCTCTATGGCGTAGCGATCGCCGCCGCCGGCATGATGGCGACGACCGCGATGCAGCTTGCCATCGACGCTTTCGGGCCGATCGCCGACAACGCCGGCGGTATCGCCGAGATGAGCCAGCTTCCGCCCGAGGTTCGCGAGCGTACAGACAGCCTCGATGCGGTCGGCAATACAACGGCCGCCACCGGCAAAGGTTTTGCTATCGCCTCGGCCGCTCTCACGTCGCTGGCACTGTTTGCCGCCTTTGTCGGCATCGCCGGCATTGACCGCATCAATATCTACAACGCAAACGTTCTGGCCGGGTTATTTGTCGGCGGAATGATCCCGTTCATTTTCTCGGCCCTTTGTATCCAAGCGGTCGGCCGGGCCGCGATGGACATGGTCCAGGAGGTCCGCCGTCAGTTTCGCGAGATCCCTGGTATTATGGATTACACGGCCCAGCCCGAGTACGAAAAATGTGTCGCTATTTCGACCAAGGCCTCGATCCGCGAGATGCTGATGCCGGGCGCCATCGCTCTCATCACGCCGGTAATCGTCGGGTTTGTTTTCGGGCCTGAGGTCTTGGGCGGTCTGCTCGCCGGCGTCACCGTGTCGGGCGTTCTGATGGGGATCTTTCAGTCAAATGCGGGCGGCGCCTGGGACAACGCCAAGAAGTCATTCGAGAAAGGCGTGATGATCAACGGCGAGATGGTATTCAAAGGCTCCGAGCCGCACAAGGCCTCGGTAACAGGCGACACCGTAGGCGATCCCTTTAAAGATACCTCGGGCCCTTCGATGAACATTCTTATCAAATTAATGTCGATCGTGTCTTTGGTGATCGCTCCGTATATTTACGGGATCGGGCAGTAGGGCACACGCCGGACCTGATCGCAGAAGCGAATTTTCAAAATGGCCACGCTTTCGATTCGAATGCGTGGCCATTTTGCGCGAAACGAATCGGGCGCGTGCGCTCATGTTCGGCAATCTTAGAAATGAATTTTGCGGAAAAGTGTTTGACTGCTTTATGGGATGCAGGCACACTTGCCTAAATTTCAGTTCGATCTATTCGAATTGACCTGCGGGATATTGCAAATGAAACGATGCCCTGATTGCTTTCCAGATCGTTACGATGAAGTGTCGACTTTTGTTGTTCGTAAGGCTTACTTATTAGTTGGGCTTCTACTATTTGTCGGGGTTATGCCGGCGAGCGCGCAGCAATCCGCGCAGAATCCTTCGCCCATGACCGACACCACGCGGCCTCATCCACGGCTGGCGGAGGTGGAGGTTCCCGGCCGTCGAACTGAAATGGCAACCCTAAAAGGTGCGGTCCTTTTCGCCGATCCGAAGGTCGATTCCGGAAAGCCTTTGCCGCTCATCGTTCATTTCCACGGTGTTCCTTGGCTGATCGAATATCACATCGCCAAACATTTTCCGAACGCCGCGCTGATCACGGTCAATCTTGGTTCCGGATCGCGCATTTACGGCGATCCGTTCGTTCACCCGGAAATGTTTCAAAACCTCATTGACGAAGCCGCCAGAATTTTGAACGTCAAAAAAAGCTGGTCATCGATCACGCTCGTAGGATTCTCGGCTGGTTACGGCGCGATCCGGGCGATCCTCAGGCATGAGCAAAATTTTCGACAAGTAAATAATGTCCTTTTGCTTGACGGCCTTCATGCAAGCTATGTTCCCGAAGGAAAACGGCTTTCAGACGGCGGCGTCATTAAGGAAGACGACATGGATTCTTATTTTCGGTTTGCTCGTAGCGCAATCGTCGGTAACAAGAGATTCATGATCTCTCATTCTGAGATCTTCCCTGCGACATATGCCAGTACTACCGAATGCGTCGATTATTTGATTACGAAACTTGGCCTCAAACGCACGGCAAGATTAGAGAAGGGACCGGCCGGAATGCAGCAAACCAGTGAGGTCAATAAGAATCGTTTTCAAATTCGTGGTTATGCGGGCAATACAGGGGCGGATCACGGAGATCAGCTCCAGGCGATGCCGGAATGGCTTAAGTTATTGAAAATCAAATAGTTCGACTACATTGTACTGAAGACGGATTGCTCCTGCTCGAACAAGACCTTATGAAACGATGCCCTGAATGCAGACGTGATTATTACGACGAGACGCTGCTGTATTGTCTCGACGATGGAAGTGCGCTGCTCGACGGCCCTGCTCGCGAATCGGCGAAGTGCGACGAGTCAACCGCCATCCTCCCCGAACTAGGAACGGGGGCAATTTCGATTCCGCCCGCTGAGCCGAATACAGCGATATATCTAGAAAAAGGTATCGCAATTGTAGCAGACTCGAATTCAATTGCAGTTCTGCCGTTCGTCAACATTAGCAGCGACGTTGAGAACGAGTATTTCTGCGACGGCTTGGCAGAAGAGCTCCTCAATGCTTTATCGAAGATTGAAAATTTGAAGGTCGCAGCGCGCACTTCAGCATTCTTGTTTAAGGGCAAGAATATAAATGTCAGCGAGATCGGCGAGAAATTGAGTGTCAAGTATGTTCTGGAAGGCAGCGTTAGAAAATCTGGAAACCGTCTGCGGATTACTGTCCAGCTTGTAAACGCGGCGGACGGCTATCACTTGTGGGCAGAGCGCTATGACTGTGAGATGGATGACATTTTTGATGTTCAGGATGAGATAACGCTTGCCGTAGTCGAATCGCTGAAAGTGAAGTTGTTCGGCCAAAAACACATTGCGATACTCAAGAAAGGTACCGAGAACCCAAATGCGTTTGAGTTCTACCTGCGCGGCCGTGCACTTTGGAACCGTCGTACTCGAGAAGACTTTCACAAAGCCATCCAACATTTTGAAAGCGCTGTCGAACTCGATCCAAATTATGCTTTCGCGTACGCCGGATTAACTGATACCTATGCATCCCTGGCCTATTTTGACCTGTATGCTCCAAGCGAAATGGCTCCGAAAGCGCATGCAGCGGTGGAGAAGGCGATAGAGATCGATCCTTCACTTTCAGAGTGCCATACGTCGCTCGCGGTTTATAAACTATTCTTCGAATTCGATTTCAGCTCCGGCGAGAGAGAATACCGAAATGCCATCGCCATAAACCCAAAATCCGCATTGCCTCGTTACTGGCTTTGCTCGTTGCTGGCGGCGGTGGGACGGACCGCAGAATCCCTCGTAGAGGGACGAGCGGCAATGGAGCTTGACCCGCTCTCGCCTATCGCAAATTTTACCCTCGCTCGAGCGCTTTGCTGTGCTGGCCAATACGAGGAAGCGATCGAGCTTTCGATCAAGAATTTCGAACTGCTTCCAGACTTTTACCTCTCCCATTTGGCTCTCGGCTGGGCGTATCAAGAGACCGGCAAATTGGACGATGCCGTCAGGCACTTTCGCAAAGCCTCCATGGATGGAGGGCTGCGAATGTATGGGTACCTGGGCAAGGCGCTGGTCCGGGCCGGCCGGGCCGACGAATCTCGTGCCCTGCTTAACGAAATGGAGGAGCAGGCACAACACCAGTTTATCTCACCCATTGCGTCGGCGGTAATCTATGCGGAGTTGGGTGATATGGTCTTGGCACTCGATCTGCTCGAAAAAGCCTGGAGTGTGCGCGCGATCCATCTGATATGGTCACTTTCCGACGCCATATTTGACGTTTTTCGATCTGAACCGCGATTTGTCGAGGTGATGAGAAGGATGAACCTGACGCAATAGAATGTTATGAAACGATGTCCCGAATGCAGGCGAGATTACTATGACGATACTCTGGGGTTCTGTCTTGAGGATGGAACTCCGCTTGTGCAAGGATCTGTTCCGGTTGATCAGGCCGCTTCCGATGAACCGGCGACGGCGATCTTGCATACCACCGATGCCGTTGGCGACGCACCGACGCGGGCTCAGATCCATACGACCGAGCATACCGCTGTTTTACCGTCGGGAATCGCCGATGTTCCGCAAAAAGGCTTCGACAAACGCCTGATCGCGGCTCCGATTTTGGTCGTAGTCATCGCTCTCGGCGGATTTTTTGGTTATAGATTTTTTCGACCGGCTGCGACAGAGCAGATAAACTCCATCGCCGTGCTGCCGTTTCAAAACAGGAGCAATGACCCGAATACAGAATATCTCTCAGACGGGCTGGCGGAGTCGTTGATCTACAACCTCTCGCAGCTTCCTGATCTGAAGGTCAGCCCGACGAGTTCGGTCATTCGTTATAAGGGAAAAGACGCGGATGTTGCGAAGATCGCAAGCGAGTTGGGCGTCGATGCGGTGATGACCGGACGCCTGGCACAGATCGGCGACAACCTTACGATCAGCGTTGAGCTCGTTGATGTGCGAAATAACAAACTACTGTGGGGCGAGCAATACGACCGCAAGATGACGGACCTGCTCGCGACGCAGCGTGAGATGGCGACGACGATCGCGCAAAAGCTGCAACTAAAACTTTCAGGCGAAGACGTAAAGGGCATCACCAAAAAATATACGGACAGCAACGAGGCGTACCAAGCGTATTTAAAAGGACGCTTCTATGGAAGCAAACGCACCGCCAAGGATGCCCAGAGCTCGATCGAATATTACCAACAGGCGGTCGCCATTGATCCGAAATTCGCGTTGGCGTATGCAGGCCTGGCAGAGGCGAATTGGTTTCTTTCACTTTACAGTTACCCACAAATAAATGAATTAGTCCCACGAGCAAGGGAACTCGCGTTGAAAGCCCTGGATCTGGATAACAGCTTAGCCGAGCCGCATTCGATATTGGGCGTCATTTGTTTTAATTATGATCGCGATTTCGCCTGCATGGAACGCGAGACAAAACTTGCCATCCAACTGAATCCAAGTTATGCGGAAGGTCATCGTCGGTCTGGCCTGGTGCCTGAGAATCTCGGAAGATTTGAAGAGGCCCGCAGTGCGTTTAGACGCGCTTTGGAAATCGACCCGTTGTCTCCGGTCACGAACTTTGAAATTGCGCGCCTGCTTTTCTCTGAAAGAAGATATGAAGAAAGCGAAACGCTGAGCAAGAAAAATCTCGCACTGGACCCAAACTTCTGGTATGCGCATTTGCAGCTCTTTTACGTTTACCGGATGAAGCGTGATCATGTTATGGCTGTAGAAGAACTTGCCAAAGTTCAAGATGCCAGAGGCGAACCCGATGCGGCAAAATTGATCCGGGAAAGTTTTGTGAACGACGACTGGCCTGGATTTCTGAGGAAGATTACCGCGCAGCGTGCGCGGCTAAAGCTCTATCCGTATTTTGTGGCGGGTCTTTTAGCGGAGTTGGGCGAGAAAGACAAGGCCTTTGCCGCGCTCTACGAAGCGCTTGAAACACCCGATCAACACACCTCGTGGATGAAAGTCGATCCATACATGGACCCATTGCGCGACGACCCGCGCTTTCGGGACGTGCTGAGAAGAGCCGGTTTTCTCGAATAGAGTCAATTTATGAAACGATGCCCTGAATGCAGACGCGATTATTACGACGAGACGCTGCTGTATTGTCTCGACGATGGAAATGCGCCGTGCATTTAGATGACATTAGGCACACACTGTGCTAATCTAATTGAGTGAAAACCTACGCTTGGAATGGCGAAAAGAATGATTTCTTGAGACGGACACGGGGCGTCTCGTTTGAGGAGGTTGTGTTTCACATCGAAGCCGGCGATGTCGTGGATATTTTTGAGCATCCGAATCAGGCGAAGTATCCGGGGCAACCCATTGTGGTAGTTTGCGTAGAAGATTATGTTTATCTCGTCCCTTTCGTTGCGAACGATCAGGAAATTTTTCTAAAAACGATCATTCCGAGCAGTAAAGCCACAAAAAAGTATATTGGAGATCAAGAATGAATAAGCTAGACGTTGAAGAAAAAGAGATCTTGGCTGCGTATGACAACGATAGGGTGACTTCCGTTCGCGGACTTAAAAGTGAGATCGCTCGACATCGTAAGGTCGCCGCTAATACCTTCAAAAAAGACGCGCGGATCAATATTCGTATAGCATCGCGAGACCTGCGAGCTTTGCAAAAACGAGCATTGGCCGAGGGCATTCCGTACCAAACGCTGATCGCAAGTGTTTTGCATAAATATGCGGAAGGCGGAACTCCGTAATTACCTATGAAACGATGCCCTGAGTGCAGGCGGGATTATTACGACGATACCTTGTTGTATTGTCTCGACGATGGAAATGCGCTGCTCGAATGCCCGGCGAAACTTGGCGCCCACGAGCCAGAAACGGCGATTCTTCATACGACTGATGCGGTCGGCGAAGCACCGACTCGGGCTCAGATATATACGACCGAACAGACTGCCGTCTTGCCGTCGGGAATTGCCGATGTTCCGCAACGAGGCTTCGACAAACGCCTGATCGCGGCTCCTATCCTGGTCGTGATTATCGCCTTCGGCGTTTATTTGGGTTATCGATCTTTTAGCACAACCACCAAGCAGATCGAATCAATCGCCGTGATGCCGTTCGTCAATGAAAGCGGCAACGCCGATGTCGAATATCTCTCGGACGGAATGACCGAGACGCTTATCAGCAGCCTTTCGCAGCTGCCGACGCTGAACGTCAAGCCGCGTTCGTCGGTTTTCCGCTACAAGGGCAAGGAAAATGATCCGCAAACAATCGGCAAGGAGTTGAACGTGCAGGCTGTTTTGAACGGAACGGTTACGTCGCGCGGCCAGGACCTTTCGCTGTTTGTCGAGTTGGTTGACATTGCCTTGAACAAAGTAGTGTGGAGTCGGCAGTATAACCGAAAGCAATCCGATCTCGCGGCCCTGCAAAGCGAAATCGCCCGCGACGTTTCGGGCAAGCTGCGTAATAAATTAACGGGTGCCGA
>JBDTMQ010000292.1:0-3913 GCA_039934155.1 Acidobacteriota bacterium
ATCATCGCACGCGCGGCTCGTCTGATGGAGGACCGAAAAGAGGAGCTCGCCCAGATACTCACGCGTGAAGAGGGAAAAACACTTGCCGAGGCTCGCGGCGAATTGACGCGGGCGATCAACGTCGTTGAGTTTTGCGCCGGGGAATCGAGACGCATGACAGGCGAAACGATACCATCCGAGCTGCCGGCAAATTTTGCCTATACCGTGCTCGAGCCTCACGGTGTTGTCGCCTGTATCACGCCCTGGAACTTTCCGGTCGCGATCCCGGCCTGGAAGATCGCTCCGGCCCTGGTCGCTGGAAATTGTGTCGTCTTCAAACCAGCGACGATCACACCCGAGACCGCCGTCAAGCTTACCGAGATATTTAATGAGGCCGGATTGCCGCCCGGCGTTCTGAATCTAGTGATCGGCTCGGGCTCAGAAGCGGGAGATGAGATCGTCAACCATCCGGCCGTCCGCGCAATCTCGTTTACCGGTTCGACCGAAACCGGTTTGAAGCTTTACGAACAGGTGGCCCGCCGCGGCGTCAAGGTGCAGGCGGAAATGGGCGGCAAAAATCCGGTCGTTGTGTTGGAAGACTGCGATCTTGAGCTTGCGGTCGAATCAACGGCACAGGGTGCCTTCGGTTCAAGCGGTCAGCGTTGCACTGCCACCTCACGGGCAGTGGTGATCGATTCGATCGCAAATGAATTTGTTGAAAAAATAGTCGAACGCGCTCGATCGTTCAAGCTCGGCAACGGCAGCGAACCGGGAACGGATATCGGCCCGTCGGTCGACGAGGGCCAGTTCAACACGGTCCTGAAATATATAGACATCGGCCGCGAAGACGGTGCGGAACTTTTATGCGGCGGCAAACGGGCCTCCGGCGACGACCTAGACAATGGCTATTTCGTCGAGCCGACGGTTTTTGATCGGGTGACGCCCGATATGCGTATCGCCCGCGAAGAGATATTTGGCCCTGTCCTGTCGGTCCTTCGCGTGAATGATTTTGACGAGGCTATGGCTGTCGCTAACGATAGCGAATTCGGGCTTTCGTCCTCGGTGTTTACGAACGACGCAAATAATATCTACCGGTTTATCGACGACATTGAGACCGGTATGACGCACGTCAACTCACCTACAACGGGCGGCGAGGCCCACATTCCATTCGGCGGTGTGAAAAATACGGGCTTGGGCGCCCGCGAGCAGGGTTCGACCTCGCTCGATTTTTATACGGAATTAAAGGTCGTGTATGTCGATTACACGGGAAGAAAAAGAGAAGGGAATTTGTATTGAGTTCGGCTTATCCGGAGTGTCATTATGAAAATAATCTTTTTGAGAGCGGTAATGTATTGCCTCGTCGCGTGTATATTATTGACCGGCTGCCAACCGCCGACCAGTAATACAAATCAGTCGGCAAATTCGAATATGAATACGGCAGCTAACGCTAAATGGGACGCGCACGTGGAGCAATTCTTGAATGATTATTTTGCGGCGAATCCGACCTTTGGCGTATTTCAAGGCCGTCATGAGTTTGACGGCAAACTCCCCGACTGGTCGCCCGACGGATTGAATAAAGAGATCGCCCGTTTGAAGAGCGAACGTGATAAGGCGACGGCTTTTAAAGACGCCGACCTCGATGTGCACCAGCGTTTTGAGCGTGACTACCTGATCGCCCAGATCGACAAAGACCTTTTCTGGCGCGAAACGGCCGACCAGCCGCACACAAACCCATACTGGTATGCCGACGCGCTCGACCCCGACACATACGTCTCGCGTGAGTACGCACCGCTCGAGACCCGAATCAAGGCCTACACCGCCTATGCCAAAAACGTACCCCCCGCGCTCGAACAGGTCAAAGGAAATTTGAAGCTGCCGCTGGCCCGCAATCTGATCAAGATCGGCCGACAGACGATCGGCGGCCTGGCCGACTTTTTTGATAAGGACGTTGTAAAGGTTTTCGAGCCGGTCAAGGACGAACAGTCGCAAAAAGATTTTCGGGAAGCAAACAGTGCTGCGGCAAAAGCTATCCGCGATTTCGAGGCATGGCTCGGGCAGCAGGAAGGGTCGGCAAACGACAACTTTGCTCTCGGCCCCGAGAAATTCAAAATGATGCTCAAGCAGACCGAGGGCGTCGACATCGACCTGGCCGAGCTCGAGGAGATCGCCCGGGCAGATCTCGACCGCAACCTTGCTGCCGTCAAGGCAGAGTGTGATAAATACGCTCCCGGCAAGACGCTTGTCGAATGCAACAATAAAGCGAATGAGCGAAAGGCCGCAGGAACGCTGGTCGACGCGGCGACAAGGCAGCTGGGCGAACTGCGAAAGTTTATTCAGGAAAAAGACATCGTCACCGTTCCCGGTACCGAAGAATGCAAGGTCGGCCTTGCACCGCCTTATAAGTCGTGGAATTTCGCATACATCAACATTCCCGGGCCGTACGAAAAAGGACTGCCCTCGGTCTATTATGTTGCTCCGCCCGATCCGACGTGGTCAAAGGAAAAGCAGGAAGCGTACCTGCCAGGTGAGGGCAGCCTGCTGTTCACTACCGTACACGAAGGCTATCCGGGACACTTTCTCAATTTCCTTCATTCCAATCGTGCGAAATCCAAATTCGGCCAGGTCTTTGTCGGCTATGCATTTGCCGAGGGCTGGGCGCATTACACTGAAGAAATGATGTATGACGCCGGGCTCGGTGCCGGCGATGCAGAGCTGCATCTAGGTCAGCTTCAGGAAGCGCTTTTGAGGAATGTCCGATTCATCTCAGCGATCGGGCTGCACACAAAAGGGATGACGGTCGAAGAATCGAAAAAAATGTTCATCGAACAGGGTTTGCAGGACGAGGGAAACGCTGAACAGCAGGCGAACCGTGGCACCTTTGACCCGGCTTATCTTAATTACACGATGGGCAAGCTGATGATCAAAAAGCTTCGAGACGATTGGACCGCGTCGCGAGGCGGCCGGGCGGCGTGGAAACAATTCCACGGTCAATTCCTGGCATACGGCGGTCCGCCTATACCGCTCGTCCGAAAGGCGATGATGGGCCCGGAAGATAAAGGACCGCTGTTTTAGGTCATTTTGTCTCGGTCTTTTCGGATAATACCCAGCGGTACGGATCGAGCTCGACCTTTGTCGGCCGTGTCGGCAGCTTTATTTTGAACGGAGTGCTTGCGCCGTAGTCGGCTACAGTTCCGTTGGCGAATCTGTTGCCGCCTAGCGTGAATCCGACAGGTAACGGCATGAACCAACCGTCCTTTGCGTCATTCTGAGTTATTGTCCCCGATACGATCACACCTCCGTCGGGCTGATCTTCAATCGTGTACAGAATCGCAAACGACGGAAGCTCGGTCGAATAGACCCATTGATTAAAAAACCAGTTCAAGTCGGTCAAACGGTATCTGATCCCGATCGGGCTTTTGGTAAAATGCTCGTTGGCAACGGCCCGAAAATCGTCGGTCGAGGCAACGCCGTCGCGGTGACGCTCGACGAAGTCCTTCATCATCACAAAAAATGCCTTATCCTCGCCGGTCGACGGATCGCTCAACAGAAAATGCAGCATTCTGAGAACCAATGCGCCTTTGTTATAGATAAGCGTTTGATAGGCTCCGAACGCCGCACGGGTGAAACGTCGGGCTGAAGGTCTCATACGGATACTTGCCGAACAGCTCGTTAAAATACCGCACCGAGTTGCTTAACTCCGCGAGTATAAAATCCTCCTTGATCGGCAGATAGTCGCCGGGCAGAGAGTTAAACTCGAGAGGTATCGGTGTGCCGCCGCCATCCCATTTGATCGTGTCGGTATGCCGCTGAAACGGCCCAAGTGCAAACGTGGCCAGCGCGATCGGCTTTTTCATCGAATATTTTGTAACGACAATATCCTTTTACGCCGTGGACGGTTCCTTCGAAATACGCGTGCCGACACACGCCACTTTTA
>JBDTMQ010000293.1:0-4463 GCA_039934155.1 Acidobacteriota bacterium
ACGTCCAGGGCGAATTTCTGAACGTTACAGCGACGAAGAAATAACTTCTCAATCAGGTACCAACACCGGCGAGGCCAGTCCGACGGCCTCGCCTTTTTTGTGTTGTCTGTCGGATCAATATATGTCCGAATATCGCCGATGTTGCATTGCAGCAAACTCTTGTCATACGTGCAACATGTGTGTCCCACACATATCTGCCGGGCGAAGCAACCGGAGAACGTTTCAGCCTTCGGACTTCGGCTCTTTTGATAGTTCGATCAACGCGAGACGTTTCACGACGCGGCCGTTGACGAGATGCTCCGCGATGATCTCGGGCACGTCCTCGGCGGTCACCTGGGCGTACCAGACACCTTCGGGATAGACGAGAACCGCGGTGCCGATCGAACAAAAGCCGACCGAGCCGCAATCGGTCAGCACGATCTCGCCCATGGGATTGCGGCCCTTCGATTCCTTTCCCTGCCTGATCCCTTTTGCTTCGAGTATCCGCTCGAATTCAGCCTTGACCTCAGCGCTTCCCACTGCCGAACATGATTTGCCGTTACACACAAAAACGTGGTGTTTGATCGGTGCGTCGGCGACCGGTGCTAGCTTTAATAACTGGTTCTTGTCTTCGATGAACTTCCTTTCTGACATTTCATTTATTTTGCCACGAAACGCCATCCGATTGCATCGAACGGCCTTGTGAATATGATAAAATCTCACTTCGGCAGG
This sequence comes from Acidobacteriota bacterium, assembly GCA_039934155.1. Classification (GTDB taxonomy): domain Bacteria; phylum Acidobacteriota; class Blastocatellia; order Pyrinomonadales; family Pyrinomonadaceae; genus OLB17. The sequence goes on from JBDTMQ010000293.1 coordinate 712, forward strand.
CGGAATCAAGCGGGCCGAGATTCATTCTGATGTCAACTGGCGTAATAATTCATATCTCGGTCGGATCGGAAAAGCGTACGGAATTTTTTTCGTCCGAACGCCTTAAGATCGGCTCAGACGAGACGAGCGATCTGCAGATCCAAACGAGACAGGTCGAGACGTCCGCCGCGTGGTTCGAGCTTGAAAATACCGACGGCGTCTACCGGATCGTTGAATTCGACCCGGCACTCGACATCACGCTGAACGACCAGCCCATTCGCCGGTTCATTGCGATCTCAGACGGCGACATCCTTCGGATAGAAAATACCGATATTTCGTTCGCGTTCTTTGCCATCTCGTCAAAGCCCTCGCTGATCAAGGCGAATCGCGACCAGCCGCACATCGCGCAGTTTATCGAAGAAGCCGCACTCGACGCGGCAACCTCGCCAAAGCGTGACGACGCCAAAGCTTTTCTTCGCGAATTCTCCCGCGAGCTGCTTCGCGAGATAACCTGGACGAGCAAGGCAATAATTCTTGTACTGACGATCGGGTTTCTGAGCGGCGTACTGTATCTGGGCTATTCGCTGAATAACGAGCTTCGGGAAAGCCGTGCGATCGCCGAACAACAGCGGGACACGATCCGGAAACTCGAAGACACGCTCGGCGTGGCGAGTACACAGATCGGCGAACTGGATAAAACGAACAAGGACATTATCCGGACGGTTTCGTTGGCCCAAAATCTTCGGGTGGATTACGGCAACGGCGTATGCCTGATCGTCGGCGTATACGATTTGGTCGATCGCTCAAGCGGCAAGGTGCTTCGTTATCCTGACCCGCATTCGTTCACGCAGAATCAGTACGAACCGGCCCCCTCTGAAGATGCGTCACAGCCTCCTTCGCAGGGCGTCTCGGGCTTGACCACCGATGGCAGCGGCAGCCCGGTCGAATACGATTTTGTCGGCACCGGGTTTCATGTCGGCGGCGGTTATATCGTCACCAACCGCCACGTGCTTCAGCCGTGGACCGAGGACGATCTTGTAAAGCAGATGATGCGCGATTCGAATGGCCGCGCGAGAATAAAAAGGCTCGTGATCTATTTTCCGAATCTTCCACAGCCGCTGGCCCTACGCGTTCGTGAGACGGGCGCCCGCGAAGACCTGGCGGTCGCATCGGTCGATCCGACCCAGGTACCGACCGAGGTGCCGACCCTTCCGCTTGAGACCGATTCCGAAGCATCCACGATCGGCAAGACCGTCGTCACAATGGGATACCCGAACGGGCCCGATCGTCTTTTGGCGATGGTCGACGACGAAGAGGCCAAATCGATCAACGCCCGATTCGGCAATTCGCGTCAGAATTTGATCAACTTTCTGGCGCAATCGCGAAAGATCGTACCGCTAACGACGCAGGGTGCTATCACCGACCTCGACACCCGTCGCATCGTTCATGACGCCAAGACGGCCGAGGGTGGTTCGGGTGCTCCGCTCTTCGGGCAATCAGGAAAGGTCATCGGTGTGAACTTCGGCGTGTTTACCGAGAATACTGCTGCGAATATGGCAGTGCCGATCAAATATGCTATCGATCTGCTGAAAAAGGCCGGCTGGAGATCGCCCGAGGAAATTCTGCAGACGTCGGCCCAGAACGCGGGAAATTCGAATACCAATACAGCGGTCGCCCAAACATCGGCCAAACCATAGATGGACAACCTCGTTTTCTCAAATATGCTTCATCGTCCGGCGCGCACCTTTGTCAGTGTTCTTGGCATCGGCGTCGGGGTTCTGCTGATCGTGTTTACCGTCGGGCTGTCGAACGGCACGATGCGCGAGAGGGCGTTGCGAGAGGCGAACGTCGGCGCCGAGATCATGTTTCGCGCATCCGGCGCTTTGGGTTTGAGCGGCAATGACGCGCTTCGGGTTCCGATTTCGCTTCAGGAACAACTTGAGAACGTGGACGTAGTTTCCGCCGCTGTTCCCATCGGTCAGAATACGGTCTCATCAGACGACAACAGGACGGGCAGCCGATTGATCGACGGCATCGACTTTGACGAATACGCTCGCGTTACCGGCATCGCCATTATTGAGGGCCGTCAACTGGCGACAAATGGCGATGAGGCCATTATCGACACCGGCTGGCAGCGGCAGAAAAGCTTTAAGATCGGCGATAAGCTCAAGATCTATGACCGCGACTTTACCATCGTCGGAACGTATGAACCGGCAGCCGGCGCACGGCTGAAAATACCGCTCGCGACAATGCAGGATCAGCTAGGGGCAAAAGGCAAAGCCTCCGCGTTTCTTGTAAAGGTTAAGCCGGGATTAGATACACGCCACGCGGCTGAGGTCATCAGCAATGCGTTCCCGAACAATCAGGTCTTTCTTACCAGCGAGCTCGAAGAGCTTTATATGCAAGGGTTTCCCGGCCTGAATACGTTTTTGGATGTCTTTATCGGTGTCGCAGCGGTGATAAGTGCTTTGGTGATCCTCCTGACAATGTATACGACCGTAACTGAAAGAACCCGCCAGATCGGCATCATGAAATCACTGGGAATGGGCAATGGAAAGATCGCCTGGACCATCGTCCAGGAGGCTCTTTTGATCAGCTTTATCGGGATCGCGATCGGGATCCTGCTTACGCTGATCTTGAGACTGATGTTAATGGGCGTTACGACACTCGAGGTCGAGGTCAGTCCGTGGGTGCTTTTTATCGTACTTATCGTCGGCCTTGTGGGCGGAGCGGTCGGAGCGCTTTATCCGGCGTTACGGGCCGCCAGGCTGGATGCAGTCGAAGCGCTTAGCTATGAATAGCATCACGTGTGAGACGGCCTAGCTCTGGTCAGCAACTGGCTGGTTCCTCGAGTTGATGTTGGTTTGCTCGGCCATTATCATCCTTTCGCCATCGATGTCACGATCGATGTCATGCAGCGGCTTCGGCAAAAAGAGTACGGTCACGAAACCAAGCGCAGCCATCAAAGCACCCACCCAAAAAACCGGATGAATAGCCGACGCCATCGCCGTCTGCAATATTGCAAGCGTGTCGGCATTTAATCTCGACTTTGCCGAAGGTTCGATCAACGCATTCGGATTTGAGGCGAATTCCGTGACCTGTTCTGTTGTCAGACTGCCCCCGCTAGTCTCGGCCGCCGAACGAAGATGCGATGCGAGTCCGGCCGTTAGGACCGCACCCAATACTGCAACACCGATCGCGCCGCCGATCGATCTCGAGAATTGGTTGAGCGACGTCGCGATCCCGAGTTTCTTACGTTCAACGGCTTGTTGAACCGCGATCAGCAGCGTCAACATCGTAAGTCCGAGGCCGGCCCCTATCAGCATCAGATCGATGTAAAGCCAAAAGACAGGCGTCGACCTCTGGAAAAGTGCCAGCATAACAAAACCGAACGTCAACACACCGAAACCAAAAATAGTAATCCCACGATAGCCTAGCCTCAACATCAATCGACCGCCAATGACCGACATCGTCACCCAGGTCAGCATCAGCGGGGTCAACAGCGAACCCGCGGCTGTCGCTGTAAATCCCAAAGCACCCTGGGCAAACAAAGGGATATAAGAGATCGCACCGAACATCGCTATGCCGCCCAAAAAACCGGCGGTCACGGCGATGGAAACCGTTTTGTTTTGAAATAATTCGAACGGGATGAGAGGATCTTTGGCCCGCCGTTCGACCCACACGAACAATGCCAGAAGAACTGCCGCGGCCGCGAATAAGGATAGATTTTCCGTGGTAAACAATCCGCTTCCGCCGGTCTCGACCATTCCGAG
>JBDTMQ010000294.1:0-4469 GCA_039934155.1 Acidobacteriota bacterium
GGAATATCTGTTTTTTTGGTTTCGATCCCGCGGTCGACGCCGCCGCGGTCGTGCCGGTCGTGCTTGCGGTAGTTTGGGCAAATGCAGAAATGCTGAACAGCATTGTTGCTGCGATCACGAAAATCAAGGGTCTCATCTAGTTGTTCTCCAAATTATGATGTGGTGGAATTCGTCTAATACAGCTTTAATAGCAAGGCAGATCCAGCGTCAGGTGCTGGCCGGTCCTCTGCTGTCAGAATTTGAAAAGCAGTATCGAATTATTTATTGATACTGTCAAGGGATTTCAGCCCGCAATACTGGTTTGCGGCCGCTGGCATCGACGACCAACCTGCGGTAAAGCATTTTATAGAGTTGGTCGGCCAGATTCGGGTTCGATCCTTTCAAGATCCGGTACTGGCTTAGGACGGCGGGCCGGTTGCGTTTCACAAGCTGCACGACACCGAGATTGAATCTTGCCTGGTCATTCGCAGGGTCGATGAAATGGCCATGACGGTTGCTTGCTGAATGAGCATTCATTCAGTATAATTTTGCAAACCACGACGCAGGTTGGGTGGTTATGAATCCTCTGTTATGAATATAAAAAAAGCTGCTGTTCTAGGAGCAGGAACGATGGGTGCCGCGATCGCGGCCCACTTGGCAAATGCCGGCATCCCGACACTTTTGCTTGATATCGAGCCGTGTGAGCTGTTGCCCGAAGAACAGGCAAAAGGCCTTACACTCGATGCGCCGGCCGTCCGCAATCGGATCGCCAGCGGCGGCTATACGGCATTATCAAAGGCGCGACCGGCACCCTATATGCTCGCCGACAATTTCAAGCTGATCAGCGTCGGGAATTTTGCCGACGACATGACGCGCATCGGCGACTGTGACCTCGTGATCGAGGCGGTCGTCGAAAATCTTGAGATCAAGCACAAAGTGTTTGCAGAGGTCGAAAAATACCGCAAGCCGTCGAGCGTGATCGCCTCAAATACGAGCGGCATTCCGATAAGATCTATCGCTGAGCCGTTTTCCGACGATCTGAAGTCACATTTTCTCGGCGTTCATTTTTTCAATCCGCCCCGGTACATGAAACTGGTCGAGATCATTCCGACAGAATGGACTAGCGGTGAGATCGCCTGTCAGGTGGCCGGTTTCCTGGATCAGCGCCTCGGCAAGGGTGTCGTGCCGGCCAAGGACCGTCCAAATTTTATTGCCAACCGCATCGGTACGTTCGGAATGATGGCGACGGTTCATGAAATGCTTGCAATGGGCTTTACGCCGACCGAGGTCGATCAGATGACCGGTAAAGCGATCGGCCACGCGTCGTCGGCGACCTTTCGCACAAGCGATCTCGTCGGGCTCGACGTATTGGTTCACGTCAATAAAAACCTATATCCGGCGGTTCCTGACGATGAGGACCGCGATGTATTCAATGTCCCGCCGGTGATCGAGACGATGCTCGATAAAAAGTTGTTAGGCGATAAAACTGGCGGCGGTTTTTATAAAAAATCGAAGGACGCCGAAGGCAAACGCCAGATACTCGAGCTTGACCTGAACACCTTTGAATATAAGCCTCAGGAGAAATCGAAGTTTCCGTCACTCGACGCGGCAAAAGCCATCGAAGACAAGGAAAAACGGATCAAGACGCTAGTCTGGGGCGAGGACCGCGTCGGTGAGTTTCTTTGGAAGACGATCTCGCGAACGCTTCGATACGCGGCCAACCGGATCCCCGAGATCGCCGATACGGTCGTTGAGATCGACAATGCGATCAAATGGGGATTTGGCTGGGAGATCGGCGTATTTGAGACATGGGATGCGATCGGCGTAAAAGAATCGGTCGAGCGTATGCGGGCCGAAGGTCAGCCGGTTCCCGCGAATGTCGAAAAAATGATCGCCGGCGGTGCCGAGACATTTTATCGTTCGGAAAACGGCGAAAGTTCGTTTTATGATCTCGCGGCCGGCGAATACAAGCCTCTGCCGGAGAGGCAGGGCGTGACCCTTTTAAAGTCGGTCAAGGACCGGTCCGGCGTGATCAAAACCAATCCGGGCGCGTCGCTGATCGATCTCGGCGACGGCGTCGCATGTCTCGAATTTCATTCAAAAATGAACTCGATCGGCGGCGATACCGTGCAAATGATGAATTTTGCCATCGACGAGGTCGAAAAGAATTTCACCGGTCTTGTCATAGGCAATCAAGGCCAAAACTTCTCGGTGGGCGCAAACCTGATGATGCTTTTGCTCGCGGCTCAGGAAGAAGAATGGGACGACATCAATCTGATGGTCCATTCTTTGCAGAAGGCCGTAATGCGGATCCGCTATTCGGCAAAACCGGTCGTCACCGCGCCATTCGGCATGGTCTTTGGCGGCGGCTGTGAGATCACGATCCACGGCGACCGGGTCCGGGCGGCAGCAGAAACATACATCGGCCTGGTCGAATTCGGCGTAGGGCTGATCCCGGCCGGCGGCGGCACAAAGGAAATGACGATGCGGGCGATGGCGGCAGCAGCCGCGACGCCCGATGCCGACCCGCTCGCATTCCTTAAAAAGACATTTGAGCTGATCGGGATGGCCAAAGTTGCGACCTCGGCACAAGAGGCAAGGGCGCTCGGCTTTCTGCGTCCTGTCGATTCTATCTCGATGAACGGCGACCGATTGATCGCCGACGCAAAACAAGAGGTGTTGAATCTGGCGGCGTCGGGATACGTAATGCCGGTCGAAAAGACAGATATAATGGTCATGGGCGAAGCCGGTCAGGCGGCGATGAAACTCGCCTTGCACATGATGAAGGAGGGGGGATTCATTTCGGAGCACGACCAACTGATAGGGCAGAAACTCGCTCGTGTGATGAGCGGCGGCAATATAAATCAAACCGCGTATATCAGCGAACAATATCTGCTCGACCTCGAACGCGAGGCATTCGTCAGCCTCTGCGGCGAAAGAAAGACGCAAGAAAGGATCGCGGCCATGTTGAAAACGGGCAAGCCTTTGAGGAACTAGACACTGCGCCTAAATGAACGAGAAAGGTCAAATTCCCGAATTCGGCATCTTAAAAGATGGCGTGGATTATGAGCTTCGACCGGGCGGGTATGTGGTGCTGCGAAATGCTGACGGCTGGATCGCCGTTGTGCAAACGCCCAAGGGATACTTCTTGCCGGGCGGCGGCCAGGATGCGGGTGAATCGGCCGAAAGTGCGGCGATCCGTGAGGCGGCGGAGGAATGCGGTTTAGTGGTCACGACGACTGAATTTATCGGGATCGCGGACGAACTGGTTTGGTCGGCATTAGAAGGCAAACACTTTCGCAAAAGATGCTCTTTTTTCAGCGGGATGTTTGTGGGTGATTGCGAACCCGTCGAGGTCGATCACGAACTCGTGTGGCTGTCTGATCAAGATGCTCGCACGTTCCTTACCCATCAGAGTCAGCTATGGGCGATCCAGACGTACCTAGAGAAGCGATGAAACGATGCACTTGGGCAGGTAACGAGCTGAATATCCCGTACCATGACGCCGAATGGGGCGTGCCGCTGCACGATGACCGCGGGCTCTTTGAATTTCTTATTTTGGAAGGTGCACAGGCTGGCCTGAGCTGGGACACGATCCTGCGCAAACGCGAGAACTATCGAAAGGTATTTGACGGTTTTGATCCGGCCAAGGTCGCACGATTTTCTGAGGCGAAGCGTGCAAAATTACTGCTTGACGAAGGCATCATCCGTAATCGTCTGAAGATCGCATCTGCCATCTCGAATGCGAAGGCATTCCTGCAGGTGCAGAAGGAATTCGGCTCGTTCGATAAATATGTTTGGGGTTTTGTCGGGGGCAAACCGATCGTTGGCAAACGAAGGCTTTCCGGCGATGTGCCCGCGAAAACTGAAGTTTCGGACGCCTTATCGAAAGACCTGCGAAAACGCGGGTTCAAATTCGTCGGGTCGACGATAATGTACGCGTTCATGCAGGCGGCGGGATTGGTGAATGATCATTTGACGGCGTGTTTTCGCTACAAGGAATGTCAGAACCGCGAGCGGTAGCGACCGGCCTCTTATGAGCTCCGATTTTCCGATAACACCGGCGATCAGGTTCCTCAGGGACAAGAAGATCGATTTTGTCCCGCGGCTTTACGATTACGTCGAGAAGGGCGGGACGCGGGAGTCGGCGAGACAATTGGGTGTGGACGAGCACTCTGTGGTGAAGACGCTGGTCTTTGAAACTAATGAAAAGCGGCCGCTGATCATACTGATGCACGGCGACCGCGAGGTTTCGGCGAAGGCATTGGCAAGGCTGATCGGCGTAAGGTCGATCGAGCCGGCAACGCCGGAAAAGGCATCTAAGCTGACAGGATACCTGGTCGGCGGCACTTCGCCTTTCGGAACGCGTACCGTCTTGCCGGTTTATGTTGAAAAGAGCGTTTTGTCGCTCGACCGGATCTACATAAACGGAGGGAAACGCGGGTTTTTGATCGAGATCGACCCGAGAGTGATCCTGGACGTTTTACCTG